>DATLTI010000165.1:0-2881 GCA_035533675.1 Acidimicrobiales bacterium
TCTTGCCGACTCCGTTCACGCCAACAAAGAGCCACACCGTGGTGCGCAGGTGTGACCGATGGAGTTCTCGGTCTTCGCCATCAAACAGGGCGATGATCGAAGCCTCGAGATCGCGGATCATCTCCTCGAAATCTCCGCTCAGCTCTTTCGTCCGCAGCTTCGCGCGGAGTTGACCGAGCAGGAACTGGGTCGTCGAGAGGCCGACATCGGCAAGGATGAGCCCCTCCTCAAGCTCGTCGAGTGTCTTCTCGTCGACCCTCTGTCGCCGTCTCAGACCGAGTCGCGGAGTGCGAAGGACGCCACGCGAGCGACCAAAACGCGAGCGGCGCGTGCGTTCGACCGCGTCGTCTTCGATCTCTTCATCTTCGAAAAGATCAGTCTCGCCGACTGATCCGTTGGGATCGGTCCCGAGAGGGTCAGATCCAGAGTCGTCTCGGTCGCCCTGTGCTTCAGCTGTAGAGGCCTCGACCTCCCGGTTTCGCCGAAACAGCATCAGCGCAGTTCTACGTTGTGGCCCGCACCCTCGTTGGAATCAGCGGCAACGGACGAGGGAGTCGGACCTGATTTGCGTACGCGTTCACTGACGACACGTGATGCACCACCGGGCTGCATGGTCACGCCATAGAGCGCGTCGGCATACTCCATCGTCTTTTTCTGGTGCGAGACAATGATCAGCTGGGCCTCTGAACGAAACTCGTCGACGAGTTTCAAGAAGCGAAAGAGGTTGGGCTCATCGAGCGCTGCCTCGACCTCGTCCATCAGATAGAACGGCGAGGGCCGTGAGCGAAAGACCGCAAAGAGAAACGCAACCGCGACTAAAGAGCGCTCGCCACCTGACAAGAGCGAGAGCCTTCGGACATTTCGTCCCGCAGGTCTTGCCTCGATCTCGATACCGGTTGTGAGAAGGTCATCAGGCGCAGTCAACACGAGCTGGCCCGACCCACCGGGAAAGAGCGAAGCGATGAGCTCGCCATAGTGATGTTGCACGTCAGCAAAGGCGCGCGAAAAGACATCGACGATCTCCGCGTCGATTACGCGGATCACCTGATTCAATTCACGTCGCGCACTTCGCACATCTTCGAGCTGAGTCTCGAGAAAGCTGTTTCTCGCCTCAAGCACGAGGAGTTCTTCGCGCGCAAGCGGATTGACCGGCCCGAGCGATACGAGCTCTCGCTCAAGCAGTTCACGGCGCTCTCCCGGATCGACTCCCGGTGCAAGCTCTGGAAGTTCCGCGCTCAACGCCTCTTCGAGTGTCGCACCAAGTTCGTTGGTGAGAAGCTCGATCGCGTTTTCGCGCCGGATCCTGCGTTCCGCCTGTTCGATCTCAAGAGCCTGACGACGGTCACGGACACGATCGCGTTCAACGAGCGTCCTCTCCCGCTGACCACGGAACGCTGAAAGGCGCTCGCGAAGAGCTCGTGTCAGCTCGATGCGCTGTGTCCGTTCGGCGGCGATCTCTTCGGCCTGGGTTGCAAGTGTCGATGCAATGCGCTCAAGCTCGCGACCAAGTGCCTCATAGGCAAGCTCTTCAATCGCGAAGTCGCCATGGCGCTCTTGTGCGCGAAGTCGCGACTCGCGCCGCTCGGCGATCTCTGCGCCAAGCTCCGCTCTTCGCTCAATCAACAGTCGCCTTCGCTCTTCAAGACCAGCCGCGCGCACCTCAAGGTCACGTCGCAGCGCACCGACAGCTCGGGCACGGCTTTCAAGGTCACGTCTCGCGTCAGCAGCTGTGGCTGCACGTTCGCGAACCGCAGACTCTTCGGTCTCGAAGAGCTCGAGCTGACGCTGTGAACTCGCAACGCGATCTCCGACACGCGCCGCCTCGACATCGATTTCAGCGATCGCTACTTGGGTCACGCGGATCTGCGCGCCGCGCTCTTCAAGTTGCGTGATGACCAAAGAGTGACGCGCCTCAAGCGTCCTCACGCTGTCATTGAGGCGATCGAGATTGCGTACCGATTCGCGCTGTCCCAACACCAACGCCTCGCGTTGTACGCGCAGCTCCTCAAAGCCAACACTACGTCCGTCAACTTCAATCTCAGTGGCGCTCTTGAGCTCGATCGCGCGCTCTAACGCCTGTCGGGTCACCCCGGAGCGACCTGCCCCGATTCGCCATCCAAGACGCGAGAACCGATCGCCCTCTCTCGTGACGATCACCGCAGCCGGGTTCAAAAGCGAAAGATCAACAGCTCGGTCAAATCCTGCCTCGCAGAGATACACATCTACCAACAAAGAATCGAGAAGTGAGGCCACAAGCGTGTTCTGAACTCCGACCAGCTCACGAAGCACAACCAGGCCCGAAGGTGTTCCTGGACGTTCACCCAAAGGCTGTGACTCTGGAATAACGAGGAGTGATCCAGACTCCTTGAGCGCTCGAAGGTGCAAAAGCGCGGCTCGCGCGCTTGTTGGCGAATCGACGACCGCGCTGTCAAGAGTTCCCTCGAGTGCAGCCTCGAATGCAAGTGCATCGCGATCTTCAACGCGTACGAGATCGGCAAGCGTGCCAAGTACACCCGAGACCAACTCGAGCCGTTCGACGCCGGCTCTCGCGCGCGTCTCATCAAGGGCATTCGAAAGTGCTTCGACCCGCCCGGCAAGACCATGCAACCGTTCAGTTGCCTCGTTCTTCTGACGTTCGATCTCTTGATACGAAGCGTCGACTCGTTCAAGTTCCTGCTCGATTGCCTCTCTCGTCATCGTCGCAGCAACCTGTTCGAAGCGCTCTGCCCCGACCGATTCAGTGAGCGACGCGATCTCTTCGACAAGTGCATCGCTCTGGCGCTTGAGAGTCTCGAGACGCTCGCTGAGTCGCGCGTGGCGCTCTCTTGTTGACGCGAGCTCTTCGAGTGCGCTCGTCGTCTCGCTCCTGACAGCGGCGGCA
>DATLTI010000166.1:0-1829 GCA_035533675.1 Acidimicrobiales bacterium
GGAGCCTTCTCGTAGGCATAGGCCGGGGAGATCATCATCGCGTCGACCTTGAGGTCATCGTTGATGAAGTTCAAAACCTCGCGCACGGTCTTTGGAGAGTCGGTGCTGAAAAACGTCGAGTTCGTCGTGACCCGGAATCCACGACGCTTTGCCTCGCGGATCGCAGATGTTGCCTCTTCGAATACGCCCTCGCGGTCGACAGCCGCGTCGTGACGTTCTTTGAGACCATCGAGGTGAACAACCCAGGAGAAGTACGGCGATGGCTTGAACAGCTCCATCTTGCGGTTCAACAACACCGCGTTCGTACAGAGATAGACAAAACGCTTTCGCTTGATGAGTCCCTCGACGATGTCGGTGATCTGAGGATGAAGCAGTGGCTCCCCACCGGCGATCGAGACCATCGGCGCGCCACTCTCTTCGATCGCTGCGAACGCGTCCTCAGGACTGACGCGCTTGCGCAAGATCTCCGTTGGATACTGGATCTTCCCGCAACCCGGGCAGGCAAGGTTGCAGACAAAGAGTGGCTCGAGTTCGACAATCAGTGGGTACTTCTCGACCTTCTTGATCTTTTGCTTCATCAAGTACGCGGCCATACGCATGTTTTGTCGTAGGGGGATGCCCATTAACTTTCACCAACCTCCGAGAGTGGATATCTGCCAACGCTAACCGGAGACCACTGCGCAAGAGTACGCGCAACAGCTCGCAGTGCGCGATATGTATCACGCGCGGCCGAAACCACCGCGGGTGAGCGAAGCTCTATGCCCGGTACATCAAGCAAAACCCGGACGACAACAAAGGGATGATGCACCGCAAGCGGCCCACACCAATACGACTCCATATCGACCGCCAATGCACCATTTCGACCGGCGTGTCGACGGTTGGACTCCCCATGGATAATGGTCGATGTCGAGACGATCGGCCCTCTTCTCACCGACATTCTCTCACGAGTCAGCAGGTCGGCGATCGATGCTGCCTCACCAAGGACAATTTCATCTTCGAAATCGATCGTCGTGAGCGACGTTGCAACAATGATGTCACCGGGTCGATCATCATGATTGAGGCCCCCGGCGACCCCAAGAAGCACAATTGGCTGGGGATTGCGGCTCTCTCCAATGATCCTCGCGGTCGCCCGCTTGGCCCGAGCTGGCCCCATGCCGATGCGTTCAATCACGAGCGCGGGAGCGCCGCGTCGGATCGGGACCGCCTCGAGTGCGAGCGGTACGAGAAGCCGTGGACCGGTCAACTCACCGATGAGGACTCGGAGACAACGGCTGTCTCGATGACCACGTTCTCTCTTGGTATGTCTGCTGCCTCGCACCACCTGCCAAGCGCTGAGACCGGAAAGACAAGGCGATACAGGTGATAGTTGATGTAGAAATCCCCAGGAAATCCGGTTCCCGTAAAGAACGGCTCATCCCAGTTCCCATCACTTCGCTGGGTAGCGACAAGATAACTTGCGCCACGATAGGCAGCCTCGTCGTGAGCCCGTCCGGCCGCAGCAAAGGCAAGCAACGCCCAGGCGGTCTGTGAGGCAGTTGAATGGCCGCTTGCGCGAAGTGCCGGGTCGTCATAGGAGCGGATGTCCTCGCCCCAGCCACCGTCCTCATTCTGATGTGCGCTCAGAAAGTCAAGTGCGCGCGTGATCGCCGGGTCATCGACTTCGACTCCAGAGGCCACGAGGGCGGGAACCACGGAGCCAACTCCATAGACATAGTTCACGCCCCAACGGCCAAACCATGCTCCGTCAGATTCCTGTTGATCTCGCAACCACAGCACGGCGCGCTTGACCACGGCACTATCGGCGTAACCCTCATGCGCGAGCATCTCAA
>DATLTI010000167.1:0-2545 GCA_035533675.1 Acidimicrobiales bacterium
TCAAGAATCGCTCGTCGCCAATGGATACCTCGACGCGTAGTTCACCGCCAACAGCTTCGACGTACTTACGAAGAGTGTCCAGTTGAGCACGCTCGATATCGCCGTGTTCAATTCGCGACACTCGGTTCTGGCTCACGTGCAGCCGCTCGGCCAACTCCACCTGCGACAAGTCAGAGGCCTTGCGCAACTCGCGAAGTCGGTACGAGCGGACCTCCTCGAGCATTCGCTTCTTGTGAGCGTTAACGCTCTTTCGATTGACCGGGCGATCCTTGAGTAGTTCGTTGAGATTCTTTGCCATTATTTTTCTCCTTTCAATCTTGTTGTGTGTTCGTCTAATCGACTATCGGCTACGGGTATGTTCGTCTCGTACCACTTCTTCCAACTCCGCGATTTATCTCCGGCGACCAGTAGTACCGCATTACGCTCGATATCAAAAGCGAAGAGAATTCGTAGCTCCGATCGCCCTTTCGAGCCGGGCCGCAGTTCCTTCATGTTCTTGTGCCGTGAGGTCTTCACCGTGTCGACCAGTGGACGACCCAACTGGGGGCCTCGCTCTTCCAATAATTCGAGTGCGGCAACAACCTGTTCGTAGGAATCTTGGTCAAGCTCTTGAAGCCACGACTCGACGAGTTCAAGATTCACCTCCCACACGAGGAGAAGTATACAACACTGAGGTTATATAACGCAAGGGTTGTAGAGAAACCTTCGGTTCGTTCGTTCCGGCGTTCGTGTCCAGGACGTGACGCCACAGGTTTCAGTCGAGTGCGCCAAGAACTCTTTCGACCTTCACTCGACAAGTTGCCGTAGTTCTTCGTCAGATGCGAACGCCAACCACCCTCCGCTATACATATTGTCACGCGTCACTTCCGACTTCGCGAACTCAGGCGTTTCGTGACTTTGTGCCGATTCGCTTAACTCCATCTCGGCAAGGATCAGGCCTGCATGTCGTCCGATGAATTGATCAATCGCGTAGACGACGTCATTGTGGAAGAAATCATACCGTGTCTTGACAATCCTCGACGATGGCAGTAAAAGCAATCGGTTATACTCGTCAAACGAGATGTAAAAGTTCGTGATTTTGACCCGTTCGGGGTCACCTTGGTCGACTCGAACCTTCTGACACAGCTTGAAAATGCTCTCGTCTTCGGACTGGATTTTTCTAAGCCGTAGTCTCGTGCCGACAAGATAATCGTCGGTGATTGTTTTCTCGTTATTGGTCCCGGCAGGGACGGCATCGAGGACCCAACGCTGCTCACGCTCCAACCTGGCGAACCGACCTTTGAAGTGGACCCCGGAAACTGGACACTGACTTAAGTTGTGAGCACTGATGCATCTCGGAGGTGCTCGTGCAAGGAAAACGCAACAAGTTCAAGCCTGACTTCAAGGCGAAGGTCGCTCTCGAGGCGTTAAAGGGTGACAAGTCGACAGCCGACCTCGCCCAGATCTACGGCGTGCACCCCGCGCAGATCTCCGCCTGGAAGAAACAGCTCTTAGAAGATGCGCCGAGCGTCTTCGAGGGCAAGCGCCCATCGAAGGTCGACGCGGTCGACATCGACGAGCTCTACAAGAAGATCGGAAAGCTTGAGATGGAGCGCGATTTTTTAGCGACGCGGCCGGGGATCTCTGGTCACTCGACCAGAGACGAGCGATGATCGACCCCGACGGCGACCTCTCGATCACCGAGCAGTGCCGGCTCCTCATGGTGCCGCGCTCCACCTATTACTACGAGAGCTGTGGCGAGAGCCCGGAGAACCTGGCCCTGATGGAACGCATCGACCGGCTCTACCTGGCCCACCCCGAGAACGGTTCTCGCATGATGGTGCGGGTCTTGGCGCGCGAGGGGGTCAACGTCAATCGCAAGCGGATCCAGCGACTCATGAACCTGATGGGCATTCGCTCACTGGCGCCACAACGAAAAACGACCGTCGCCAACAAGGAGCACCTCAAATACCCCTACCTGCTGCGGGGCCTTCTGATCGACCGGCCCAATCAGGTTTGGTGCGCCGACATCACCTACGTGCCGTTCAAAAAAGGCTTCCTCTACTTGGTGGCGATCATGGACTGGCACAGTCGCAAGGTGCTCACCTGGCGACTCGCCAACACCATGACCAGTGACTTCTGCGTCGCCGCCCTCGAAGAAGCCCTCGCCCTCTACGGCACCCCGGAGATCTTCAACACCGATCAAGGATCGCAGTTCACCGCGAACGCCTTCGTGAAGGTGCTGCTCGACGCCGGGGTCGCCATCTCGATGGACGGAGTCGGTCGCGCCATCGACAACGTGTTCATCGAGCGGCTCTGGCGCACGGTCAAATACGACCACGTCTATCTGAACCCGGCCAACAGCGGCAACGAACTGCGTGCCGGTCTTAACGTCTTTCTCAACTACTACAACGAGGAGCGTCCGCACAGCTCGCTCAAGGACCAGACGCCCGACGAGGTCTACTATCAATCAAAGATTCAACAGCGGGCGGCCTGACTCGCTGACAACAACCTGCTCATCGCTTAAGAAAGCTTCAAGGCTGTCCAAGAGATGGGGTCCACTTCA
>DATLTI010000168.1:0-2990 GCA_035533675.1 Acidimicrobiales bacterium
GCCGTGTAGACGAGGTCTCCGACATAGGGATGGCGCGGATGTACGGGGAGGCGGTTGCAGTACTCGGCGACCCTTCGGAGCTGGTCGATGTCGGTGATGTCAAGACGCGGATCGACGCCCTGGGAGAAGAGGTTCATCCCAAGCGTGACGAGGTCTACGTTTCCGGTGCGCTCGCCGTTTCCGAACAGACATCCTTCGACTCGATCGGCTCCCGCCATCACGCCGAGCTCGGCTGCAGCGACCGCGGTGCCACGGTCATTGTGGGGATGCAGGCTGAGCACGATTGCATCGCGACTTGGGATATTGCGGTGGAAATACTCGATCAGATCCGCGTACATATTCGGTGTGGACATCTCGACCGTTGCCGGGAGGTTCAAGATAAGTGGCCATTCCGGGGTAGGTGCGATGACGTCTGTCACTGCAGTACATATCTCGAGCGAGTACTCGATCTCGGTTCCGGTGAATGACTCGGGGCTGTATTCATAGCGGATGTTCGATCCGACAAGGCTCGATTCGAGGTCTCGGCAGACCTTCGCGGCAGTGGTCGCGATCTTGGTGATGCCGTCTCTGTCGAGACCAAAGACAACCCGTCGCTGGAGCACCGAGGTCGAGTTGTAAAAGTGCACGATCGCGTTGTTCACGCCCTCGAGGCTCTGATAGGTCCGCTCGATGAGGTCGCGCCGGCTCTGGACGAGGACCTGGATGGTGACGTCGTCGGGCACGAGGTCCTCTTCGATCAGCGAGCGCACGAAGTCATAGTCGGGCTGGGAGGCAGAGGGAAAGCCGACCTCGATCTCCTTGAAGCCCATCTCGACAAGCGCTTCGAACATTCTCCTCTTGCGCACGGGGTCCATCGGGTCAATCAATGCCTGGTTCCCGTCGCGAAGATCCACAGCGCACCACAGCGGTGCGCGGGTGATGGTCTTTGTCGGCCAGGTGCGGTCATTGAGGCTCACCGGCTCGTAGGGACGGTAAAGCTCGTAGGGCATCTTCCTGGGTATGACGTTCTGTGGTGGCATGTGCACCTCTCGCTGTGTTGTCTTGGGTCTTGGTGGTCATCGAGCAGTTGTTGAATCCGGGAAACAAAAAACCCCCTGGCCAAAGGGCGCAGGAGGCTACGGCAAGCTCGGTGAGAGCTCGCCGTTACGTCAGCAGCAGGACCTGGTCAAACATTCCCTGAATCATCCACAAAATCATGCCTCTCTTCTCTGCCCCCGTCAAGGCGCGTCGCCCGGTTCAAACCAAATGACGCCAGTGCTCAATCGAAAATGTCCGAAAACAGACTCGGATTCTTCGTCGAACTGCACTTGTTCAGACAGAGACCGAGGGAAACAGTGAGGAACGGCGTGATTCGAAGGCATCGATGGAGTCCTCATGGGCGAGGGTGACGCCGATGTCATCAAGACCCTGCAAGAGCCGTGCTCTTGCTCCGTCACTGATGGTAAACGGCACCGAAATTCCTGCCTTCGGGGCCTCGACCAACCGCGCCTCGACGTCGATGGTGATCTCGAGCGATGGATCCTTGATGACCGCCTCCATTAGGGCCTTGCCATCCACGGCGCTGACGATTGCGGGAACAAGGCCAGATCTCGTTGAGTTGGACAAGAAGATGTCGCCAAAACGGGGGCTGATGACGGCCTTGAAGCCATAGTCGACGAGCGCCCAGACGGCGTGCTCGCGCGACGACCCGATGCCGAAGTTCTGGCCCGCCACAAGGATCGTTGCCCCCGCGTACTGGGGCTGGTTGAGCACGAAGTCGCGGTCGTCTCTCCATTCAGAGAAGAGCCCGGCGCCAAAACCGGTCCGTTCGACGCGTTTGAGCCAGTCACTCGGGATGATCTGGTCCGTGTCGACATCTGAACGGTCGAGCGGAACGGCGGTGCCGGTAAAGATCCGAACGGGGTCCATTGGAGCTGCTCCTTTGGTTATGAAGACGACGCGAGAGGCGTCTTTGGTGTCGCGAAATGACCGGCTACTGCGGTAGCGGCTGCGACCGCGGGCGAGACGAGATGCGTCCTGCCACCACGGCCCTGGCGGCCCTCGAAGTTTCGGTTCGACGTCGATGCTGCCCGCTCGCCGACACTCAGCTTGTCTGGATTCATTGCAAGACACATTGAACATCCGGGCTCTCGCCACTCAGCGCCAGCTGCCTGAAAGATCACATCGAGTCCCTCGGACTCTGCCTCGGCCTTGACGCGATGCGATCCGGGAACGACGAGTACGCGCACTCCGCTCGCGACGTGCTGTCCATCAAATACTGCAGCAGCGGCGCGGAGGTCTTCAATGCGCGAGTTGGTGCATGAACCGATGAACACCGTCTCGACGCTGATATCGCGCATTCGGGTACCCGCTTTGAGGTCCATGTAGACAAGCGCACGCTCTGCTGCTTCGCGTTCTTGTGGGTCGGAGTAGCTGGCAGGGTCGGGAACGACTCCATCGATCGGGATGACCTGGCTTGGGTTGGTTCCCCAGGTGACGTAGGGCGTGATCGTTGAGGCGTCGATGGTGACGACTCTGTCAAAGACTGCATCGTCGTCGCTGACAAGGCTCTTCCAGTCTTTGATGCACTCATCAAATGCCTCGCCCTTGGCGGCGTGGTCGCGTCCGCTCAGGTAGGAAAAGGTCGTCTCGTCAGGGGCGATGAGTCCGGCACGTGCTCCTGCCTCGATGCTCATGTTGCAGACCGTCATGCGACCCTCCATCGAGAGTGCTCGGATTGCCTTGCCGCGGTATTCGATGACGTGTCCGATGCCGCCGCCGGTGCCGAGCTTGCCGATGATCGCAAGGACAAGATCCTTTGCGGTCGTGCCCTCGGGGAGATCACCCTCGACCTCGACGGCCATGGTCTTTGCCGGCGACTGGGGAAGTGTCTGGGTGGCAAGCACGTGTTCGACCTCGCTCGTGCCGATCCCGAAGGCAAGCGCACCAAAGGCGCCATGGGTGGCGGTGTGGCTGTCACCGCAGACGATCGTCATTCCCGGCTGGGTGAG
>DATLTI010000169.1:0-1210 GCA_035533675.1 Acidimicrobiales bacterium
GCGAACGGGCAGCACATCGGATTGTGCGAACCCTTCTTGCTCTCGCAGGCCTCGGGTGGAGCGCCTCGACCCGTAGAGGAACCTGTACCGACGATCTGCGCCAAGGGTGCGGTACAGATGGTTGAACCGTTCCTGATTCCATTTTTTGGTGAGCAAAAGGGCCAACAGCCTCGCACACACACAGTCGATGAACCGGTCCCCACCGTCACAAGTCACGGAGCGGGCGGCTTGGTCGAGCCGTTCGTTGTTGCCATCGATCATCAGGGAGGCAACGGTCGGTACGTTAAATCAGTGGAAGAGCCGAAGCCGACAATTACAACGAAAGCCAGGCTCGGCTTGGCAGAACCTTTCCTAATTGGCGCGGGAGGTCCCGAACGGGCCGGTGAGCCTCGGTCTGTCGAAAAACCCCTGAACACAGTGCTCACCCGTCAATCGATTGCCGTCGTCGAGTCGTTCCTGGTTGCCGCCGGTGGACCAGAAGGCAAGGGCCGCAATCCCAAGAGCGTTGACGATCCCCTCGACACCGTGTTGACGGAAAACCATGACGCATTGGTTCAGCCGTTCGTAATCGCCGTCAATCATGGAGACGCCGGTTCAGCTTCGTCCCCCGGTCGCTGTCGACCAGTGGAGGAACCCATGCCCACGCTGACCTGCAAAAATGGGTTTGGTGTCGTCGAACCATTTCTTCTTCCTCATCAGCATGGCAACGATACAGAGCAGAACGTGCGCAGCGTTGAGCAACCGATGCCCACAGTGACCGCGACGAGTTCGGACATGTTCCTAGTCGAACCGTACGTTTCCAAATACTATGGAACCGGAGTCTGCCAACCTATCGACGAACCCCTGGACACCGTCACCACGAAGGACCGCTTTGGTTTGGTCGAGCCCTACTTAATTCCAGTCGGTAAAAACCAATATCTCGGGATCCGTTTCCGCATGCTTCAGCCTCATGAGTTGGCCGCGGCGCAAGGTTTCGCCAGGAGCTACAAGTTCCACGGAAACAAATCGACACAGGTGAAACAGATAGGGAACGCCGTGCCGCACTACACAGCGAAGGCGCTCTGCCGAGAGCGACTCAGGCATTACTCGGGACGCAATGGCGACCCTTCAGTCCGGCAGAAAGCGGAATGAACGGGAGAGCAATCGTGAGGCAACTGACTCAACGGAAAAGGCGCTTGATTGTGGAGACGCCTTGCGTGATACGAGGACG
>DATLTI010000170.1:0-5388 GCA_035533675.1 Acidimicrobiales bacterium
AATCAGATACAACGTTGCGTTAATAATCTCACCGAGATTGTGTGGCGGAATATTCGTCGCCATACCGACAGCAATACCCTGCGAACCATTGACCAAGAGATTGGGGAAACGCGCTGGAAGAACAACTGGCTCGTCGTCGGACCCGTCGTAGTTGGCCGTGAAATCCACCGTCGCCTCATCGATTGATTCCAACAACGCAAGCGCAAGCGGAGCGAGGCGAGCCTCGGTATAACGCATTGCTGCGGGCCCGGCATTCGGGCCCGGTGCTCCGAAGTTTCCATGACCGTCGATCAGTGGATGACGAAGGCTGAAGTCTTGCGCCATACGCGCCAACGCGTCATAAAGCGCCGTATCTCCGTGTGGGTGAAAACGACCCATGACGTCACCGACGACCTTGGCGCACTTGACGTGCGGACGGTCTGGACGAAGTCCCGTGTCCCACATGCCGTAGAGAATGCGCCGGTGCACAGGCTTAAGGCCATCACGAACGTCCGGGAGCGCCCTCGCAACGATGACCGACATGGAGTACTCAAGGAACGAGCGCTCCATCTCCTCTTGAATTTCGATTGGCTCGATTCCTGCCCCTGGCTCTGGGTCAGTGACGTCGGAATCAGTGGTCCTCGGTGGAGCCATTACTGGCACTTCCTCCTGCTATTGGCACGGTACGGAGCATTCCGCAGTGCAAGGGTATTCAGAGCGGAAGTTCGCCCTCTGCTGTTGTTAGATATCAAGGAAGCGAACATCTTTCGCATTGGTCTGAATGAATCTCCGTCGAAGTTCGACGTCGTTGCCCATCAATACAGAACACACATCATCAGCAAGGCTCGCCTGCTCCATCGTGATCTGCAACAACGAGCGCTTGGACGCGCTCATCGTCGTGTCACGAAGCTCGGCGAAGTCCATCTCTCCGAGTCCCTTGAGACGCTGAAACTCCTGCTTGTGGTTAGGATGTTCCGCGAGGAAATTCGCGCGCGCAGTATCGTCTTTCAGATAGACCTTGGAGTTTCCAACAAGCGTCGAGTACAGCGGGGGCTGTGCCGCGTAAACAAAACCTGCATCAATCAACGGGCGCATCTGACGCAAGAAGAACGTCAGCAAGAGCGTCCGGATATGCGACCCATCGACGTCAGCGTCCGCGAGAATGATGATTTTGTTGTATCTGGCCTTCGCAACATCAAAATCATCTGCGATTCCTGCGCCGATCGCCATCACCAGCGCCTGGATCTC
Organism: Acidimicrobiales bacterium; assembly: GCA_035533675.1. Classification (GTDB taxonomy): domain Bacteria; phylum Actinomycetota; class Acidimicrobiia; order Acidimicrobiales; family Bog-793; genus CAIVND01. The sequence goes on from DATLTI010000170.1 coordinate 1,228, forward strand.
AAGATTCTTGAGCATCTTGTCAACCCGCGCCTTTTCGACATTGAGAATCTTGCCGCGAATCGGCAGAATCGCTTGGGTACGTGGGTCCCTTGCATCCCTCGCTGAGGCCGCAGCAGAGTTCCCCTCGACGATAAACAGCTCAGACTCTCTCGCATCTCGCGAAGAACAGTCCACGAGCTTGCCAGGAAGCCCAGCGCCATCGAGAGCCGACTTTCGTCTCGTCAGATCACGGGCGTTTCTTGCAGCAAGGCGAGCGCGTTGCGCAAGAAGTGCCTTTTGAACGATCTGACTCGCCTCCTTGGGATTCTCATCGATCCACTCGGCAAGCTTTTCGTTCGTCGTACGTTCAACGAGTGAACGCATCGTCACGTTTCCAAGTTTTGCCTTGGTCTGACCCTCAAACTGCGGCTCTCGAAGACGGACGGAGACAATGCCCGTCAACCCCTCTCGAATATCCTCACCCAGCAGGTTCTGGTCTGACTCTTTCAGAACATTCTTCGCACGCGCGTAGCGATTAACCACGTTCGTAAGCGACTTTCGAAATCCCTCTTCGTGCATTCCGCCCTCTGTGGTGGCAATACCGTTTGCGAAGGAATAGATGCTCTCGTAATACCCCGTGTTCCACTGCAGAGCAACCTCGACCTCTTGTGTCTCTTCAGACTGCTCGAAGTACGCGACGCGACGAAACAGAGGCTCTTTCGATTCATTCAAATGTTTCACGAAATCTTCGATACCGCCGGTGTATTTGAAGGTGATCTCTTGCTCGTGTCCAGCTCGCTCATCGCTGAACCGGATCTCTAGGCCCCTTTGAAGGAATGCCATCATCTGAAGCCGTTCTGTCACTGTCTGAGCACGAAACTCAACTTCGTCAAAGATCGTGCCATCTGGCCAGAAGGTGACCGTTGTTCCGGTTCTCCCGCGGGGCGCCGATCCCGTCTCTTTGAGCGGTCCCGTAGGGTTCCCACCGTTTTCGAAAGACATCTCAAAACGGTTTCCGGCGCGATCAATGGCAAGATCAAGTCGACGCGACAGGGCGTTTACGACTGAGATTCCAACTCCGTGAAGTCCACCCGAAACCTTGTAACCAGATCCTCCGAATTTGCCTCCAGCGTGCAAGACGGTAAGCACGATCTCTGCGGTGGACTTTTTCTTATCCGATGGGTGAGGATCAGTCGGAATACCTCGCCCGTTGTCGACGACGCGACAGCCGCCGTCAGCAAGCAGGGTCACGTCAATTCTTGTGCAATAACCTTGCATTGCCTCATCCACGGAGTTGTCGACGACCTCCCAGATGAGGTGGTGAAGACCACTCGAGGAGGTGGATCCAATGAACATTCCTGGGCGCATCCGAACCGGTTCAAGTCCCTCAAGAACGGTGATGTCCTTCGCCTCGTAAGATGCCTCGACGGTCATCGTTTCTCGACTTTCAACACGGGTACAGCGCCTCCTCGGCTTAATCTTGCTCATGGGCGTTCACCAGCAAAAATGCATGAATTTACAGGAGAACTGCCGGTATTCAGTCTAGGTCGTTTGAGGGCAGAACATGCACCTTTAGACGATTAATCAGAGGGCTTTTCAATTCGCTTTCAAGCTGGGAAACAATGCGCGAACTTTGCATCCGAATCTCGGTAGCCCAAGCGGGATGATCAACACTCACGATGAGCTCTTTCCCATCGATTTTTGACGGTGTCGCGTGCGCGTTCATTCGTTCGCCGACAACAGATGGCCAAAGATTGATGATTCTCGCAAGCAAAGCAGCTGAACCAAGACCCTGGAATTGCAGCATCGATTCAACCGATGATCCAAGCAGATGTGTTGGTTGTTCCGCGCCTTGGTTTGGCCGTCTCGAGCGATATTGACGTTTGGGATTGTTCGGCTCTCGAGAATCACTCATCAGCGCCTCACTCCTTGTTCAAGCAAAACCGTACAGTGCGCCGTAGCAATTCTGGGAATTACACCTGCCGTGGTCAAGAGGGTCTGCCCAACTGGCAGTTCGGCAAAAAGTGCTTCTGCGGTTGGCTCATCAAGTTCAGAAAAAACGTCGTCGAGCAGCAGGACCGGAGAGGTACCCGAGGCGCGCGCGACCACATCGTGAGCGGCAAGCCGCAGAGCGAGTGTGATTGCCCGCTGACGGCCCTGACTGAGTCGTGTTCGGGAGTCAAGAGAATCCGCGCGAATGGAAAAATCATCGCGTTGTGGTCCGACTGTACTTAAACCGCGCCGGAGATCAATCTCTCGAGCCTGCTCGAGCGCCTCTCGAAGAGAACCTTGATAGGAGTGTTGGTACTCGAGCGACAACGACATCGGTAGACGCGTAAGATTTCGGAATGCCTCCGCTGCGCGCGGATGGAGTTCTTCAAGAAGATCTTTGCGCGCAAGAACAACACGTTCCCCTACATCACATAGCTGTGCATCCCAGACATCAAGGGTGTTGGCGATATCTTGTGAAAGTCGACCATTTGACTGACGCAGTAATACATTACGCTGGCGAAAAATTTTCTCCATTTTCTGAATAACTGTTCGAAGCTTCGGCGACGACGCAATCAGGAGATCATCAAGATATTGACGCCTCTCTGCGGGTCCACCTTTGACTAATACCAGGTCATCAGGGGTAAAAACCGTTACCCGCAAGATTTCGGCGAGTTGTTGTGATCGATAGATCCGTTGACGGTTGCGCTGAACAACATCGCGTTTTGTTGGATCGATTTCAATCTCAACAAGTGTTTCGCGCTGATCATCAATAATTGTCGAGCGGACGAATGCGCGGTCTGCACCGTTACGAACAAGCGATTCGCGTGGAGATTGCCGAAACGATTGTTGTATCGCAATATATGCAACTGCTTCAAGCAATGAGGTTTTACCTACGCCGTTCTCTCCGGAGATGACCGTAAGACCTTGAAGATCAGGCGTAATTCGGAGCTGTTCGAAATTTCGAAAATCCGTGACTTCGAGCCAGGAAATACTACTCAGGAGACCCTCACCGGCATCAGGAGATACTGGTAATCAGAATCACCATCGCTACGAATTGTCGCGGGCTTGGATGAGTCAATAATTTCAATCAGAATTGAATCAGATCGGATTGCTTCAATTCCTTGAAGGAGATAGTTGGGATTGAAAGCCACAATAAGGTCATCTCCGGAATATTTCCCGTCGACGAGTTCAGCCGCGCTTCCATTTTCCGGAGTTAATACATTGAGTTCTGCGCCAGCATTAGAAAATGAGATGCGAACAGGAGTCGTCGCGTCTTTGGTATCGCGCACCATCAAGCGTACGCGTTTTACCGCCGAGGCAAGATCGTCGCGTGAGATTTCGATCTGATTTGGATAACTCGGGGGTAAAAGTCGCTGATAGTCCGGAAATTGACCTTTGAGAAGCCGTGTCGTGAGTTTGACATTACCAATCTCAAACACTGCATCAAATTCACTGTGACGAAAAAGTACGGTTTGATCCTCGTCATTCGTTGCACTAATTAATCGCTCAATTTCTCCGAGCGCGCGTGCAGGAATCAATACTTCTGCTCCTGGCGCGAGTGCGCTTATTCCTTCAAGATCACAAAAGGCAAGGCGATACGAATCTGTCGCGACAAGACGAATTCCTGTATCTGTCGCGGCCATTAATACACCAGTAAGTTGTGGAGCCCTTGAATCATCGGTAAGTGCTGCACGCACTACCTGTCGAAGTCCCTCGGCAAAGCGTTTTGCGGGAAGAGTTATTCCCTCGCTTGGCAAGGGAGAAAGTCTGGTGATCTCCGCGCCCACTGGTACGCGGACCTTGAATTCCGCCTTTCCGGAGGTAATACGCATCTCGTCTTCACCGCCATCAAAAGTGATTGCTCCTGGAGCGAGAGATCGCACAATTTCGACTATGAGCCTCGACGGCAACAAAATTGAACCGTCACCAGATCCCGCAACCTCAATAACAGACTCAATAACCAGATCCGGATCAGAACCAGTGATATCCAAACTGTTCCCATGAAGTGACAGTTGAAGACTTGGTGAACTCCCCATTGCACTTCGAGAAGAGGCGGCGCGACTCGTCGTAATCAGCGCTTCGAGAAGGTTGTCTCGTTCGGTACGGAACTTCACCGTGTTATCCCCTTATTTCTTTTTAAAAGTTATATAGAAAGACGGTAGTAGTAATAATGCTGGGGATTGTGGAAGA
>DATLTI010000171.1:0-2222 GCA_035533675.1 Acidimicrobiales bacterium
GATCCCGAGCGCAGGATTGTAGCTCGAAACACTTCCGACAACGGGCAATGTCACCCACGGGCGACGAACGATCGAACGAACAACTTCACTTCCCATCAAGACCGCAGCAATCTTCGCTTGATCAGAGGCTGTACTCACTGAAGCAGGGCTGAGTCCACTCGCATCGCTATAATGTGTTGAAGTGAACCCTAATGCGTGTGCCATGGCATTCATTTTCACTACGAATTTCGCAACGCTCCCAGCGTCCCAGATCGCCAATAGATCCGCTATGTTGTCACCCGAGCGAACGAGAAGTGCCTCTAAAAGTTGATACTCGGTGAGTCGTTCGCCGACAACAACGCGTACCGTGCTGTCACCCGAGTTTGCTTCATAGCTGTAGTCAGCGACATCACTAGCCGAGATCAGGATCGTAGGTCCAGATTGCCAGAGCAAGAGTGGATGGTCATGGAGTAGGACCACGGTAGTCATGATTTTTGTCAGGCTCGCGATTGGCACCGGGTGTTCGTTTGGTGTGCTCCCGATTAGCCCCACCCCGCGCACGGCAACTGCACTTTGGCCGACTCTTGGCCACAGAAATATCGTTCTTGGCCCGGAGACCACGAGGGTCTTCTCCAAACCAGATACGACAAAGTCGCGCACAGGCAGGCGCGAGGTAACAACCCCCGCAATTGAGGAACTCTCGATCAACATCGAGGGGAGTAAGATCGTGAGTAACGCAAGTACCAAGCGACTAGCGCGTTTTCCGGATCTCCCTCGTTGGCAAACACCTGTGACACCTGCTTTGTCGAATTGTCTGATGGCAGATCTCAAACTCCCGTTAATTACGAAGCCAGCCATCGGATCCTCAAAATTATCGTGTCGTCATCCGGGTCGCGTTCGCCAAAGACATCGCCCACGATACTTGTTTTTATGACGAGGGGTCGGCTGTCGGCCGGTTCAGGGGGTGAGCACAAGGAACCTGGCGAATTTCCCTACTGGCATTGCACGACTGAGGGTCTTGTTGGGACGTCCGTTGAGACTTTGCTGAATTTCTAAGAGATTCTCGACAGATCACTTCGAGAGGTCAGTGTTCTCTCGTAAGTAATGCCGAAGCCGCCCGTCCGTGTTTTTGTTCGAAGCCGGTTGCCAAGGGAAATGTGGATCACGGCATGCTGAGTGACCTGGCGGTATAAGAATGTGTCCGGGATTCGTGGCGAAGGCCATTTATGTTCGGTCATAGGATCCGGCGCGAGATGTCCTCCAAAAAAATGATCAATTTCGCGAGCCGGTAAGAGGCAGGTAAAAGTGGACAAACTCTTCACCACTGAGGGTCCGTATCGCGCCTCTGGAGTGCCATCCAAGGTGCTCGTACACACCGATGGCGGGTGAATTTAGAGGAGTTACTAGCACCAGTTCATCGAGACCTGCCTTGCGAGCAATTTTTTCGATTTCAGCCAAAAGGGCTCCTCCGATCCCGGCTTTGCGTGCAGTAGATCTGATGAGGAGAAATGTGATCTCGCCCGATCGGTCTCCGATTGGCACCTTTTTTCGTTTGAACATGCGCATAGCTGCCTTGATATAGCGACGGCCGCGCGTGACAATCAGCATGCGGCCGAACGCGGGGTGAACGATTGCCTGAATGGCCAGACGTCGTGTCAATGCAAGTCCAAAACGGTGAAATATGTGCGCGAAATGGACAAAAGGATCGATAGCAGCGAAAAGTATCCCCACAACGTTGTCGTCCTCATCGACCGCGGTGAGCGCCTGTCCGGCTGGACTCGTGATCCATGCCCGGTGATAGCACGTCAGGAATTTCTGCCCGCAACGGGCAAGGAATTCATCTGGGAGTTCTTCCCTATACAGAGCGGCACTAATCGCTGCTTCTTCTTCTCTCAAGGGCCGGATGTGGATATCTGTCATGTCGGAGGCCTGAATTACCCTGGACTCGTGGTCGCGCAGTTGGATGTGTTGGTCACATCCACCAACGCGGGGACGGTGGCCATCGGCGGCAGCCTCAGCACCGATGGGTCAATGGCATTTCCCATCGCGGTCTGGCCTGCAGGATTGGGGTGCAGGTGGTCGCCAGAATCGTACGGTGGGAACATCGACGTTGAAAGACACTGACCATTGAAGCGGTCGGACACCACCGACGCAAAATCGATCACCCCGTCAAAGGCATTGGAGGTGCGGATCCAATGATCAACCCTTTCGATATTGACTTGATCTTTTAGCGTCCACTTCTC
>DATLTI010000172.1:0-1038 GCA_035533675.1 Acidimicrobiales bacterium
GACGGCGCGTGGCGAAAGTGCAAGCATAGGTAAAGACCTCCACCGGTTTGTTGTTGGTTGGTTGCACCCGAGATCTTTCTCGGGCCACCGCAACAGCTGGTGGACGGTCGTCTATTTACTGCCTATTGGCGCGCGCTCTTAGTCTCATTTCTATCTTGTGATGAGCCGCTGGTTGTACCTGCTCAGAGACGTTCAATGCCTCAAGCGAAAGATACTGGTCTCTTTTAGAAATGTACCGCTCACACGACGCTGCAGCCATCGACGAATCCCGCACTCCAGCTGAGTCACCTTCCCCGACACCGCTCGTATCCCGAGCTGAACAAGAGCCAGGTCGTGTGTTTCACTATCGACCTCATGCGCACACGAAGGCGATGCTCGCGGGTGAGGTCACTCCTGTCAGGGTCGCGGACCAATACCCGAGCGAGACAAAAATGGCGAAGGTCAATGCGCGCGTTGGGGTAAAGATCACCAACGCGGTGGGAGCGATGTCCTGTGCGTACGTGTTCACGGTTATCGCTCTGATGTCGCTTCCCTCTGCGCTTAAAACCGGAAGCGTCATCATCGTTTCGTGGATTGCCCAGACATTTCTCCAACTTGTGCTGTGTTCGATCATCATGGTGGGTCAGAATATGCAGGCTCAAGCCGCAGACCAGCGCGCCGAAAACACCTAAGAGGATGCAGAGGCAGTCCTTCATGAGTTTTTGCAGATCCAGAGCCATCTAGAGAGCCAGGATCACCAGATCGCCGAGCTGCTTGCGAAGATCGAGTCGCTCGAGAAGAATCTCGCATCATCGAGTTAGGTCTCAAGTAGTCCGAGCCGTTACATTTGTAGTTGCGATACAAGGGTGGGCAACAACAGAAAGCGGGAATGTAGTGGAAACGCGACGGATCGGATCGCTTGAAGTGTCAGTTGTCGGTCTTGGTACCAACAACTTTGGGAGTCGTCTTGATGAGAGAGCGTCCGCGGAGGTGCTTGACGGCGCAATCGATTTTGGTGTCAACTTCATTGATACTGCAGATGTTTATGGCGCGACACAG
>DATLTI010000173.1:0-10958 GCA_035533675.1 Acidimicrobiales bacterium
GTCGGAGACGCGACGCGAACCCCAACGCCCTTAGAGTCCATCGCCAGTAAATTCGTGACCCAAGTCAGGCATTAAACAACCCGACCTCGAGGACCAATTGTCGGGTGATTGCGTGGTGGAATCCACTCCAGACAGTACGAAGGCCCAGATTGTGTCTGGGCCTTCGATCTTCATGGCGGGGGGCAAGATTTGAACTTGCGACCTTGGGGTTATGTGCCCGACGAGTTAACAGGCTGCTTGCTACGAGCGACTGTGCTGGATGATCCGCACGGTCCCGAGAACACAAAGCGAGGCGACGGTGAGCAGGACGAGTCCAACGACTGCCTGAAGAATCCAGAAATGGTCAGCCGGCTGATACGAAACCCAGTACGTGTAATGGTGCAACGCCAGCCACCGCGGCGCGGCACTGGTACCTCCCTTCAACGATTCGAAGAGGCTGTTTACGTGAACACTGACCTTATTTGCTGCTTTGATACCCAGCACCTGCCCGTCCGGACCGGTGTACCACGCGCGCGCGAGCCAGCTCCCTGCAGGGCCTTGGCCGTGTGATGCGACAATGCTGAGCGGCCCGGAATTCATGCCATTGAGGAGGATTCGCGACGACGCGACCGCACCGATGTCGAAGATCCGAGTGAGGTACAGGCCAACTGTGAGAAGGACTCCGCCGACGATGACCATGGTGGTCGCAATCGCGGCAACTGTGCGCTTGACGACGGCCCCAACCAACGTTCCGAGCGTCAGCGCGAAAAGTGTCCATACTGGCGTCATCCACCACGTCGTGGTGAACAACCCGGACTGCCAATGGCTCCCGACCGCAATGTTGATCACGGCGTAGGGGTGTATGTACCAACCCCCGAGCAAGAATCCAAGCGCGACGGCCACGGGCGTCACGATCAGTGCCAGCATCGTGAGCGTCACGAAGAGTAAGCGAATGCGACCCACCCCTTGGGTCCAGGCGAAACGATACGTGCCCGACTCCATCTCTTGCGCGACCAACGGCGCGCCGACGAAGGCCCCGATCACTAAAGGGAACAGACGAAGCGCGATGACGAGCGGCGTGAAGCTCGGTATATCTGCAAATTGGTTAGCGGTGTTGGCACACACGCCGAGATTTATCGGGTGAGCAAGCGTGCAGCCGGCCGCGAGGTAACTCGCGTAGCTCGCGCTCACCGCGTCACGCCCAATGACGATGGCGATGACCAGGGCAACAAACGCCACGAAAATGGTAATCAGCGCGGCACGATGTTGGATTAGAGCAACGCGCATCAGCCGAAGCCACGAGACGCGTTGTCTGGACGGGCCGAGGTCGAGCGACGCGACCGAGGAAGAAGCTACTGTCGTCGTCACCGCGTCACCGTCCCGCACGATTCGCGGAAACCGCAAGCGGGCCAGACATCGCTGTAGCGGACGGTTCACGCAAGTAGGCCAGCACGAGTTCATCGAGCGAGATGTTCTCGGCAACCCAGCCCTTCGGGAACTCCACCGACGCATCGATTCGCGCGACGAACTGAGTCTGCCGCCCCGCGTGCTGCGACTGGACGACAGCGAACAACTCGGCAAATCTCTCCGCATCGTCAGTTGGCCCGCTCAACACCACGTGCTTGGACAGAAGGTCGTCAATCATTCCCACCATCTGGATTCGACCGTGGCTCATCAAGATGAGGTAGTCAGCTACTCGTTCCAACTCGGACACGACATGCGAGGAGAAAATCACTGAAAGACCCTCCTCGGCCACGGCGGACATGACGACGGCCATCACTTCGTGACGTGCTAGCGGATCGAGCCGTGCGAGCGGTTCGTCGAGCACGAGCAGGTCGGGCCGTCGAGCGAGCGCCAGTGCGAGTGCCAGCTGGGCCTGTTGGCCGCCGGAGAGCCTGCCGATTCGACGATCGAGCGGGATGTCGAGGGACGCCAGGCGTGCTTCGGCGAGGTTCCGGTCGAAGTGCTGATTCAAGTTGGCCGCCACGGTGAGCATTGCTCGCACCGTGATGTGGCGATACAACGGCGCGTCCTGCGCCACGAAGGCGACGCGCTCAAGCGCGTCGGGCGACCCGGCCTCAATGCCGCCGAGCACGGTTACCTCCCCGGTTGTTGGTGCAATGAGTCCGACCGCGCAGTGGAGCAGGGTCGTCTTGCCCGCTCCGTTCGAGCCGACAAGGGCGACGATATGCCCTTCGGGTACCGCGAGGGTGCAGTCGCGAAGCGCCCAAGTGCCCCGATAGGACACACCGAGCCCGAAGCTCTCGACGACGTTCACGCTGCTCCCCCCGTCGCGCCCGACGCGACGCGACTCTGGCGCGACGTCGGTCGGTGCTCGTCGGGCCGTTTACGAAAATCCCCTAACGCGCTCGTGAACAGTGCGACGATCCCATCCTCATCAAGGCCGGTCGCTGCGGCCTCGCGCAGCCATCCCGTGACGAGACTGCGACGAAGCGTCGTCAGTTCACTGAGCCCCACCGTTTCCGGTGCCGCCTCCACGAAGGTGCCGAGACCCGGACGCGCCCCGATGAGGCCCTTCTGCTCGAGATCCCGATACGCCTTGAGCACCGTGTTGGGATTGATGGACAGGGAAGTGACGACATCTCTAATGCGAGGGAGTTGGTCGCCCCGACGCAGGTAGCCGAGCCGGATTGCGTTCTCTACCTGTTGGACGAGTTGGAGATAAGTGGGCACGCCCGAGCGCGGGTTCAGACGAAAGACGATGGAGGAGACGGACTCCGTCTCTTCGGACAAGTTGTTATCTTTATCTAGCATCATAGTTAAAGTGTACCAAGGCTGGATACAGGTGACGAGCACAACTGGGTTTGAGGAATCCACACTCCACCATGGTCCGCTGCACCAGTTCCAGGAATCGCGAGTTTTGATTTTTAAGGGTTTCCGACTCTTTTGATCGTCACATCCTCCAGTGTCGGGGGCTCGACGCGACTCTGCCAATCCACATTGACGACTTGGCCGGATACTTGTTGAAAGTCGAGTTCGCAGGTCGCAGCTTCTGACGTTATGAAATGATTTCGAAATGATCTGTGCCGTGACCGTCGACGCTCACGGGGTTCTCTTACTTCCAGGGGCACCCAAAGCGAGAGTTGCCCAACTTTTGAACCTTGTCGGTGTGCTTTGTAGATTCGAACAATCAGGTCATGGTGACTTGGACAGTCCCTTACCGTTGTCACCCGGTGAACACTTGCTGACGAGGCTTATCGCCCACGCCGTCACCCCCGGCGGAATGCCGAGAGTCGTCTTCTTGTATCGATTCGGAGTTACGGCAATTTTCAGTACGGTACACGCGCGATTCGTTGATCGAAAGTTTGCGGCGGTGTGAAGCAAGAATGCGCGCTCCTTGACGCTCCAAGTTCGCCACACCGATAGTGGGGCGTTCGTCGGCGGCTGCGTTGGAGACGTCGTAACACCTGGACTCTCGGAAGACGATGACACACCGGTGGCGAGAGCTTTGGACGCCAGGCGAATAACGGGCGTCGAACATAGAGACGGCGTCGACCCCTGCACCATTGTGCATAGGGCCGCGATCAGATAGTTCGCCGTACCGTCGATAGCTTGAGCGACTGGACTTGATGCGCTGCTCAGGTCACTTCCGATGTCATCCAAAGTCAGTCCCTCAAGTACCGACGGCGACGCACTCGCGCCAAGTGTGACGTAGTGGTTGCCAATATCCACAAAGGGAAGTTCACTTTGTGGGTTGTACTTATTGAAAGCGCGTTGCTGAACTGCAGACATCTTTTGTAGGGGCTGATACCCGCCGCTCCCACTGGGAGTGGACGAGGTCAGCTCGGTGGGATCAAACGTGAAATACGTGCTGGAATACTTCGCCCCGACGAAGCTCCAACTCGCTAGACCCGGGTAGACGTCGGTCGACGAAGAGAGGATTTGACTGTCGAGGTTGGTGAACGATCCAAACTTGGACAGCGCCACCAGCAGCGCCCATCGCTGAATCGCGCAATAGGGGCAGTATTCGCCGCCAACGTATGAGACGACTCCATTGGTGGCAACGGTGGAAACGGATGGCGTGATCTTGGTTGGAACCGCAACGTTCGATGGAAGCCCAACGGCCTGGAGCGTGGCGTCAGGAACTGCCCCAGCGGCCCGGAAGTAAGACGCAAGTTGTGCATTCGGGGTTGTGGTATTCGGCAAGCTTTGGGACGAGGGAGAAGTACTTTCAATCTTCGTGATACCGAAAGCTCCGATGACCATGAGCACGAGTAGCCCGGCCATTATCGAACGACTGCGTTGGTGGCGCCGGCGACTACGTGTCCACAGATCCTCCACGCTCGGGCGTGGCGCGAGAGGTTCGTCGATGAGAGCCTGCGAAAGACGTGTGAGTTGTGACATGCGTTATCTCCTAATGTTCGTTTTCGTCGCCAAGCAGGCGACCCAATCGCTGATGGGCGTCGTGCAATGTGCTTGAAACCGTCCCTCGACTTATACCCAACACGGTGCCGATCTCGTTCTCGCTCATGTCGGCGACGTGACGCAACATGACAACTTGTCGTTGACGGTCCGACAGTGACGCGACTAACTTCCAAATCTCGCCAGCCGGAGCGGGGAGGTCGGGCATTGGCGCTTGCTTTCGAAAAACCCGCTGTTCCATACCTCTGCGCCGCGCTACACGTCGTGCATGATTGATGGCCACGCGATAGACCCAACCCGTCGGGGACTCCATTGCGCTGATTCGCTTCCATCGCTCCAGCGCCCGCGAACACGCTTCATCGACGCCTTCGACCGCGAGTTCGATGTCGCCGGTCGATAACGCCAAAGTGGCGACCATTCGGTCGTGTTCGCGGCTGTACCAAGCGTCAAAGGTCTCCACGAAAACCAATTCTCCCCGTTGCATCAGCGCAATGCTTTGTCCAATAACGATGTCCATCAGTAGTACAAGTCACGAAGGAGACATTTTGCTGGGTACTTCATTATCAATTCGCCCCTTCGACAAACTCGAGACCCGATGGGGCGTGGTAGTTAGGTGTGAGTTCGGGTAAGGGGCCTGACGTGATAGTCGATTGGGCCCTCCACGAGCACTGAGTCAACGCAGCCAATCGAACAACGTGCCGTGTCACTCCTTGGCCAAGATTCGAAACGAATCGTCCGCATCCTGAGAACGGCGCCACGCTCTAACCTCGACAATTGCGTTTCCAGGGACCGTAGATTCCACATTCCTGGATCCGTGTAACGCTTGGAACGGTGCGGACAGTACTAGTGGTGAAATCCGATAGAGACGAGGCCGCCGCCTGGGCGGCCGTTCTCGGCAACGATGGCGATGCTTTCGTCGCTATCTTCGATCAGCATCGCGACCGTGTGTATCGCCACGCTCTCCGAATGACCGAGAACGTACACGACGCGGAAGATGTCACGGCCGGTGCGTTCCTCGAACTCTGGCGACGCCGGAAAGCGGTTCGGGTGGTTGACGGTTCCGTGCTGCCCTGGCTCCTCGTAACGACGACGAATCTGGCACGAAATTTGACGCGCAGCCTTCGTCGATATCGAACGCTCATCGCCGCGCTTCCGCATGCTGAAGTCGCGCAAAGCGCGGAAGACGTCGCGTTGATGCAGATGGAGGAATCTGAAATCGCCACCAAGTTACGAAAAGCGCTGAGCGAACTGTCGCCCTCGGACGCCGCCCTCATCACGCTCACGTTGTTCGAGCACTACTCACCGGCCCAAGCCGCAGTTGCCCTTGGCATCACCGATGGCGCAGCACGCACGCGCCTTCACCGTGCTCGGACCCGCGTGGCCGCAGCGTTCGGAGCCTTGGAAGACGACAAGTACATCGACGAGACAAAGGAGACGAGTCAATGAGCACCAAGGAGATGGATCCGGTCTTCGCAGCAGCCTTGCGCGAGGCTCTCGTGGCGACCGTCAAGGACACTCCTCGCGTGCGACGTCGCTGGCGGTGGCGCGTGGGAACTGGCACATTCCTGGGCATAACCCTGGTGGCCGGCGGAGTGGCCTTGGCGTCGGGAATGTTTTCTCTGCCCGGTGCGCCGGTGAACTCTCCCCTTGGCAATGTCATTACCGCAACGCGAACCGGAACTGCGACCATCAACATTGGTGCACCGCCCGCAACTGCGACCGATGTTTCGCTTACTTTGACGTGCCTCACGGCTGGTTCGTTCTACTTTTCCAACGGTTCAAGTATGGTCTGCGACTCCGCCGACATTACTCACGAGCCACCAATCGACGGACCGGCCAGCGAAGTTGTGCCGCTCACGGCTGGCGTCGACACCGTGACCATCAAGACAAGCCCGAATGCGTCGTGGACGTTGCAAGCCATGTATGTGAATCAAGTCACAACTTCCTGGGGCGTCAACGCGAACGGAGAAACGTACGGCGTGCAGAATCAGAATGGCACTCCAAACCTGGTCGCCGTCGTCATCGGTGGAGGGAACAAAAACGGCTACGTCGAGGAGAGCGAATTGAACTGCGCAGCAGGGGGTGACGTCGCATCACTGGCGGAAGCTCAAGCATGGGACAAAGTGAGCCAGAACCGGAATATCTCGATCCCCGTTTACGAAAGCGATGGCGTGACAGTCGTTGGTACCTTCACTGTTGGCAGTGCCACTGGACCGAATAGTCAGACGCTCCCTCTCTCGTCTCTCTCGCTGGGCTGCTAGACAACGTGCAGACCCGATTCCTTCGCGAGATCATGAAACTGAGTGCGGGTTCCGTTCGTGGGGCCGACCGCACATTCTCCGACTGGCGGCTTGCTCGCTGGTAGGTAGGTACTAACACTTCAACTCAGCTTCGTCATCTTCAGAGATGAGGGTTACGGAACTTCCGGTTCGGTTCTTGATTCTTCCAAGAAATCGAGCAGTTGCCAAAATCGCATTTTTAGGTTGTCCGACGTCACTGTGACCCCATAATGTCTCCGAATCAGTTCGGCAATCTCTGCATCGTCCAAGTAGTCAAACGCGTACCACGTCGCTTCGTCGCTCACAAACGGAGCCAGTTCTGCGTTAGTGGCCAAATAGAATTCTTTAGCAAGGTCAGCCCGGCGGTCCATTTCGGCGTGTTCGGCCAGTGGCAGGCTCCTCGATCCCTTGTCTTTCATGGAATTCGACTTTACGCCCGAACACGGTCGTTGCGTATTCGATGCCGGCCCGACGTGACAAGTATGCAACCTTCCACTGGCGGCCAACGCGGATTGCATCCAACGATTAATCGTCTTGTCGCTGGGATTGTGTCCGAAGAAGAGTCACCGATGCGAGAGCCCAAATTGCAATTAGAGCAAGCCAGATTACAAGACGCACCCAGGGATGGAGACTGTCGGGAGCGATTTGTTTACTAAGCGGTGCGTAAGCGACCCACCCGAAATTTAGATTTGAGCCGAGTGATGTCAACCATTGACCGCTCCCGTAAAAGGCAAATCCGAGTGCGACCACGATCACAACACGTTGCACATGATTCAGTGCATGCATTCTCACGGTCCCATCATGTCACGGTAGGCATCAGTGGTCATCGCGAACGGTTCCACCCGTCATTCCTTTTCGTCGCCATGAGTCCTGTAATGACGTTCTGGGTCGTTCCACTCAGATGGCTTCGACGGCGGCCCGGACCGTATGAACAAACTGGATCACCGCATGACTTCTCAATCCATTTGTCACAGATCGGACAGAAGTAAGCGTCATGCCAATACGACGCGGCGCTCGCGATCGAAACTGAAGACCCCGCGCACATGAGAACGACGCCAGCCGCAGCAAGAGCTCTTCGCATGAGAGCCTCCCTATCTCACAATCCTGACTGTCACGAACCGCCACCAGGCGTAAGCTTCCACGTTAGGTTTCAACGTCTCGATTCATCTCTGAATCGCTGAGTCCCTGGGTCACCCGTTCTCAAGCTCGAGGCGAAGGGTCTCTACCGTCCATGTCGGAAGTCCGCATCCGAGAAAGTCACCGTCGCGAGTAAGGATGCCCACATCCATAGTCATGGCTAGGGCGACAGGAGCCCAGTCCTTGGGATCTTGTGGTACTCGGCGAAGTGCGAGTTCCTTCTTCTCCTCGTAGGCGGAAGAAGGAATGACTTCAATGGTGCGGCTGAAGAAGAGATTGTCCACGTCGAGTAAGAGTAAGTCGACCTGCGTTTGGCTCAAATGACCTGCCTCAACAATGTGCTTAGCCCGTTTGGGCAGTTCGTGTTGAGTCTCTTCCCACTGGTCTTGCGCGACGACGCTGCGCAACTCCGGATGGCGGAACAATTCACGTCCCCGTTTGCGGAGCAGCTCTGCAACGAGCACGCTCGCATCGACGACCACAATCATTCAGGCAACTGTCGCCGCAGGTCGAACAACTGCGCCAGCTCCTCTTCGGACATACCCGTGTCTTCGAGGACCTTCTCGACCGTGACGCCCAACTTGGCAATAGCACGACGCACTTCGTCCTGGTCTCGTTCAAGCGGGATGTAAAACCCAATCACCTGACCGTGTTTGTTCACGGCAACCGGATCGGATCCGGAAAGGTAGGTACTTGCATTGTTACGAAATTCGCGAACTCCAACGCTCTTAAGTTTGCCCATTGTGTCTCCTCTGTGTACACATTGTAGCGCTTTGCAAAGTCGCCGTCAATGGCCACGTTTGAGAATTCCCGGTATGGCTGTTTTCGATCACAGGTGCGGCTCTTTTGGAATGCACGTTGACACGGCGTCGAGTCGCCAGGAAAGGCATGGGTTGCCAAATACCTTCGGCAACGCTCAGTACAGAGTTGTTAACCCCTTGCACAGTTTCGCGAAAGGATTCGAACTGCTCACGTTTCCAACGTCCAGCCAGACGGCCTTTGGCGGTGGTCCGAAGAGGAACGCCAACTGACGAAAGTCCGAGTCCTTGGAGACAATGACGTAATCGTTTTGTCCGGCGTAATCCCAAATTTGGCGATCCATGGATTGGGCGAGATCGAGTTCCGCTACGTGCGCGGAGTCGGGAAACTCCTCACGCAACAGTGACACGAGTT
Organism: Acidimicrobiales bacterium; assembly: GCA_035533675.1. GTDB lineage: Bacteria > Actinomycetota > Acidimicrobiia > Acidimicrobiales > Bog-793 > CAIVND01. The sequence continues at coordinate 8,952 of DATLTI010000173.1, forward strand.
TCCGCGAGATGTTCTGATCGAGTAAAAGCTTCACGCAGGCGTTGAGAAGCGGCGCTCACGATCGGCCGCGAACCTTAAAGCGGCACGGACGTTTGCCTCGGTCAACTCCGGAAAATCGGCGACTATCTGCTCCACCGTCATTCCTGCTGCGAGATACTCAAGGACGTCATACACCGTGATGCGCGTACCCGCAAAAACGGGCTTGTCGCTTCGAACACCCGAGCGCACTTCAATTGTGGTCATCTCGCTCACACCAGGATCGTACTCCGGACCTCATAGATCGAAGCAGATCGGCATCCAAACCATGCACACGTGAATTTTGCGTCGTCGCTACGGACTGACCCCTTCGCAAACCGTGCAAGGGGTCAGTCCGTGGATTCCTTTGCCAACGCCAAGAGCGACTCCGACGACTGCGTGGACCGCGCTCGAATCGATGATGTGAAACATAAGCGCCCTCGAGCTTGCGAACTCCTTAACTGGGCGAAGTCGCACGCTTTCCAACCTCGCCAAGGAATTCCTGAGCTGATAAGGGCCAACTTTCTCCGAGGCATCGAAAATTGCTCTCACATTGGCAAATATCTCGCGAACCTCAACGGCCTTCAGACGCACGCGTTGCTGACGGCGTTGCTGACAACTGACACCTTCAGACGGACGCGTTGCTGACGGCGTTGCTGACAAATGTCACACGTTTGAGGTTTTCCCGAAATTCAGTTAGAAATAGTACGCTTAACGAGGGCATTTAGTGGGCCGTGCAGGACTTGAACCTGCGACCCCTTGCGTGTCATGCCCATATTTCCTGTTCACCGGTGCTTTCTGACATCCAAATCTCGCCAAATCGTAGCACCTTTTGTCCACTGAGATCCGCTGATGTGTGCTCAGGTTTTTTGGCGCTGCTGACGGCATTGCTGACGGAATACCCTTGCAATTTACGCAAGGGGTCACCGAATTCGGTCAGAGAGTCACACCTAGAAGACACAATTTCTTGGTCGAAGTCCGAACTTCGAGAATGGACCCTGCTCCGTCAGCAACGGCGTCAGCAACGCTCGAAAATTCAACAAGTCGCCGACTGCGTATCGAACGTTGCTCGCGACATTGGCGGAGCTCAGTTAGGTTCATTCGGCAATGAGCAATCGCATTATGCAACGTGGCTTCGGGGCAGCCCCGACGGACACGTCGTTCACGGGGACAATTCTTGATCAGGCCTTCGCCGTTACCAACCAGAACTGGTTCTCGTCGGGTGTTCAGTCCAGCCCTCTTGTTTACCAGGGCTTGATCTCGGCCCCGAATTGTGCGGAACTGGCGATGTTCGGCTTCAGAAGGGCGGTACGTTCTCCACAATCATCAACGTGTCATAACCCTCCACTCCAGAATCTCCGCTCGCACTCTTGGGTACCGACGACGTACTGAGTTGCATACGGCGCACTCGCTAACTCACTCGCTCGCTACTGGGCACTGAAGGTGTCGCATATGTTTCAATGTTCCATGGGCTCAGTGGCTGATTGGTCAATCTTTCTCGGAACGGTGTCCACAATTTACCTGGGATGCTTTGCACTTGTCAGTGGAGCTTTTAAGGGACTCAAAATGACGTTTTCGGAAATCCTCCTCGGTAGATACAACAGCCACGACGTTCGAAATACTTTTGTGCATGCGCGAAGAGTGGGATATTGGCTTGGTCTTCTGCCAGCTGCCTCTGCGGTGATCACCGCTGAACCAGTGGCTTCCTTAGGTCTCAGTCTCACCTGGAAAACCAATGGCGCCCTCTATCTGAGCATTTTATTCGAATATGCTGTACTAGTAGTTGGCTCCATTGCGGGGTGGATTCGTTTCGCCCGCGCAAGAGACAAACTTCGCACTCTCAATTCCGCCAGACCCGAGTCGAAGTAGTTCCTTGACATCACCCTCTTAACTGTCGGATTCCAAAGCATCAAGGAATGTTTGATCAAGTGACACGATCAGCATGTTCTCGTCGTCATCCAGACTTGTCTCAACTGGAAGGGAGTCTTTGCG
>DATLTI010000174.1:0-5797 GCA_035533675.1 Acidimicrobiales bacterium
CCAGAATCCAGGCTGTGCCGCTTTGACAAGATTGATGGACTTCAGCCATTTGGCTGACTTGTACCCATACATCGGCGCGACATAGAGCCTCACTGGACCACCATGTTCGGGCGCAACGGGTGCTCCGAGCATCTCGTAGGCAATGATCACGTCAGAACGCCGAGCCTCGACGAGTGTCAGGCTCTCGGTGTAGGTACCGTCGAACGATGCGAACTCCACCGCCTTGGCTCTTTGATCGACTCCGACAACATCTAACAGGTCGCGGAGCATGACGCCCTTCCAGTGAACGTTCGGCACTCGCCAGCCAGTAACGCACTGAAAGTCCTTGGTCAAAAGAGTCGCCGGCATGTTCTTGAGATCTTGCAAAGACAACGTGCGCTGTGTATGTACAAGTCCTCCGACACGGAGACGGTAGGCATCGTTGGCAACAAAAGGAATGGTGTTGGTCACTGAATAAATGCGAAATTGACTCGCTCCGGGAACAAGTGATGCAATCCCGGTGCCCGGCTTTTTGGAAAAGACACCGAGGAACTTCGACTCGATATTCAAAAGACCCGGTCCAAGCGCGACGCCGACGGCCCCGAGGCCGATCACGGAGAGAAAGAGACGCCGCCCAATTCGCTTGGGTTCTATTAGGGCCCCGACGTGCTCGACTCTCTCGTCCACAATCCCATTCTTACCGCCTTCCGACTTTGCCTAGGCACCTTCGCGGCTCACGGACAAATGGACGTTGTGAAATGGCTTGATCTCGAGCTATACCTCGTTTCTCTCGGCATCTGCGACGATCAATCGTGGACCCGAGGGCCAGTCGAAATAGCGCCAGGTCCAGTTGATCAGCACGCGGAGCCTGTTGCGGAACCCAACGAGATAGATCAGATGCAACGTCAGCCATGCAAGCCAACCGACTACTCCGCGTATCACCGGACCATGTGGGAGCTTTGCAACCGCAGCGTTGCGACCGATCGTTGCCATGATTCCCTTGTTTCGATAACGGAACGCCTCGGTCGACCTCCCTGCGAGAAGGTTCGCGATCTGTTGTCCACAGTGACGTCCGGACTGGATCGCTACTGGTGCAAGTTGCGGGGCCAGCTGTGTTCCCACCCCACTCAAGACTGCAGCTGCATCGCCAATCGCCCAGACGTTGTCATATCCGACAACGCGCAGATCGCGCTCAACACGAAGTCGACCGTTCGGGGTCCCAGACTCGCCGAGCGTCGCAGCGATCGTCCCCTGCACCGTCACTCCCGCTGCCCAGATCACCGCAGCGGCAGGCAGGATCTCACCGTCTCGAAAATGTAGACAATCGCTCTCCACCTGGGTAACCGAGCGATTGAGTCTCACCTCAACCTTCTTCTTTACAAGAATTCGCTCTGCATAGGTACTCGCAGATTCTGGAAACGCTGTCAAAAGGCGCGGAGCGAGATCAATGAGGATGATCTTCGTCGTATCTGGGTTCAGTCGCAGTCGATCACGTCGCACCCCGATATCGAGTAACTCCGATATCGCCCCGGCGATCTCAACTCCAGTTGGACCACCTCCAACGACGACAAAGTTCAGTGGAGTGTCATCGAGTGCGCCTCGCGCATCGGCTGCCTCAAGTGTCAACAAGAGGTGATTTCGCAAACGACGCGCATCGGCGAGTGTGTAGAGCGGACGGGCATGTGCCAGAGCTCCGGGAACTGAGAAATATGCGGCGGTCGCGCCCGACGCGATCACGAGCTGATCAAAGGGGACCTCACCTCCGCTCGCGAGAAGCACCACGGAACGCTCGTGACTGATCCCGACGACGCGGCCGTGGCGGAACGAGATGTTTTCTGCGCGACCAAAGATCGTTCGAATCGGATAGGCGATATCTGCTGGCTCGAGTCCGGCTGTTGCCACCTGATAAAGAAGTGGCAAAAACGTGTGGAAGTTGTGCTGGTCGATGATGGTTACCGTCGCACTCGATCCCACAAGAGCGCGTGCCGCAGCGATCCCGGCAAACCCGCCACCGACGATAACGACACGTATCGACCCGACTGGTGCTCTCACCGCGCTGTCCACAGCCAAAACCTACTCTCTGTTTCTTGCCGGCCTACGTCCCCTACTCGACACCGCACGCGCTAACAATCAAACGGCCAAGCAAGCATCAAATCACACGAGATAGCGCTCTTCACACGAGAGACGGGACCGGCAAATCCGCCGGTCCCGTCTCTCTATCCATCAAGAAATGGAGTTTTTTGCCGCTTAGGCCTGGTGAACGAGTTCGGCCTCGATCTCGATCTTGATTGCCTTGCTGACAACGACACCACCGGTCTCGATTGCGGCATTCCAAGTAAGACCGAACTCTTCGCGGTCGATCTCGCCCGTAGCTGAGAACGCGATACGCGCACCGCCCCAGGGGTCACTAATCGAGCCGAGAAACTCGATTTCGAGTGCAACCGGCCGCGTATTGCCGCGAATGGTCAGCTGCCCATCGACAATCCACTGGTCCCCCTTTGGACGAATGGCAGTTGCGGCGTAGGTCATTGTCGGAAAGTTCGTGACATCAAAGAAATCTGCTGAACGAAGGTGGGTGTCGCGTGCCACTTCACGCGTGTCAACCGAGGCCATTGCGACGGTGACCTCAAGAGAGGAGTCTTCTGGCCTCTCGCCAACGGTGAGCGTTCCCTGAACATCACGAAACGTGCCGCGAACCTTTGCCACCATCAGGTGACGGGCGACAAAGTCAACGGTCGTGTGGGAGACATCAATCTGATAGGTCCCAGGCGTCGGGACGAGCCGGCCCTCTACGGTGCGGCTTAGCGGTGCGGTAGCGGTATCTGTCATGGTGGTTCCTCCGAATCGAGCGTGGAGCCAGTTGCCCGGCCTGTATAGTTGTATATACAACTATACACTAAACAATCATTGTTTGTACAACTAACATAAAAATGGGCGCTATACTGGTGCTATGGCGCTCCAGACCCCCGATCAGGATCAACTCCGACAGGAGAGCGCAAGCGACCAGCTCCGCGACCCGATCACGGTTGTTGGGCTGATTCTTGAATGCGCAATTGGACTTCGTCGCCGACTCAGCCCCTCGATGGATATCGCCACCGGAGTTACCGGACAAGCATTCGAAGTCCTCGTCCGCCTGTATCGCTCAGAGGGTGGTGCGATGCGCATGTCCGATCTCGCCGCGCAGACGGGTCTGACGCGAAGCGGTCTCACCCGTGCACTCGATCGTCTGGTTGAGGGAGGGCTCTGTAAACGCGAAAGCTGCGACGGTGACCGGAGAGGAATGTTCGCGGCGTTGACCGAGATCGGCAAATCACGTGTAGCAGCGGCGATCTTGAATCATGAACAAGAGATCAGTGATCTGCTTGCGGGAGCGCTTGGAAATGAGGATGAAGAGGAACTCATCAAACTCCTCAGGCGTGTTCGCCAACGCGTGAACCCGGATGCTGCTTTTCTCAGTACGATCAATTCGTTGGCGAACGGTCAGGAATCAGATATCTAAAGAACGCGTTCAAATCTTGCGCTCTTTGCGCGACCGTATTCAAACCTCGTGGTCTTGACGGTTCTGTTTGTTCCAGTCTCGCCAGACAAGGCGATGCAATGGGATGTAACGAGGGATGTCGCGAAGCCCCGGGAGAAATGGCACACCGAGAAGCAGGAGTGTTGCAAGCCCGGTCATGTACACCGCGATCATGTCAACGTTCGCCGAACTCCTAAAGCCAGGAACCTGGTACCAGAGCGTGTAGATCCACAACCAGGGCTGTCCGGGATAACTTCCGGTCTCATTCATCACGCCCCACTGTGAACCTGTCAGATGGTCACTGGCCGCAAGAGAGGCGAAGTAACTGCCATCTTCGAGAAACAGCATCGGCTTGGTGAAATCCGTGCCATAGAACGGACGCTGCGCGAGAAGGTCACTATCAAGACCTCCGGAACGCGCGAGCGTGAGCTCGCTCGTGAGAATGACCGGAACAGGGCCGGATCTGTTCGCGAACGACGCCGGAATACTTGGCGTCCCAGACTTGAACGTCACATGGGCTACCCCATTGAGATAGTTCTGGTCCCAGCTCGACTGTGCACTCTTTGATGCGGAGTTGTAACTCGAAAGTGCCTGCGCGAGCACTGGATCAAACGGCGTGAACTTGGAAAGTGGTGAAAGCACAAAGGTCTCAGCGGCATTGATCAACTGTCGTGCCCCGGCAAGCATCTGCCATCCAATGACGAGCTTTTGTACATTGTGCGAACCATGGTTGTACGGAGGGCCATAGGTTGCTGTCTCACTTGTTCCTGCGAGTTCTGTCGCTGCAGTCGCAATAAAATCTGCAGGTGCGATCTTTGCCCACGTTGCAACAGTGACCGGTGGATCATCAGGTGAAGAAAGCACCGCTGCGAGCACCAAAACAAGCACTAGCGCTATGAGTGACGCGGCGGTTGCCTCTTTGACAATGTCATAGCGCCGCTTTGGCCCCTTCCACTCAGTGGCATCAGCAGTCGCAAGCAACCTTCGATTTGCCCGGCCACGGACGCGCGTTGCTGGCAGTGGATGTGAAACTCCACGGACGCGCACGAGCAAGACATGCACGACGACAATCGCCAACAACACAATGGGAACGAGCACCACATGCCAGAGCAACATCTGTCCGAAATTCATCAGGTCGAAGAACGCCCCGACACCAACTGAGTTGAAGGCATCTTTGCCATTCGCCGAGATCCACTGCGCATCAAAGTTCTGCTGTGAAAGATACCCCGTGAAGCACTCGATGACCGAGGCGACGAACGCGATGACACCGGTCATCCATGTCGCAACGCGCCTTCCGCGCCATGCGGCCATCCAGAACTTTCCCCAGAGGTGAATCACCATGAAAGCCATGAACAGCTCGACACTCCAGAGGTGGACGCTGTTGAGGAAATGGCCAACGGGATTGGTGTGCCACCAGTCGGTGCCACCGAGAGCAATCGCTCCACCAGAGACAATGACAAGTGCGAGGGCGGCAAGTGTCGCAACGCCAAAGACATAGACCCACGAAGAGACGTACGCGGGCTGGGTATCGGGAAGAAGCTTGTCTGGTGGCAAGAGCGAGAGCGCACGACGCCGGATACGCGCCGTCCACATCGTGTCCCTCTTCGTTATTGGCGGAGCACTGGTCTTGACCTCGACCTGTGGAGCCTCCGGGGCGCCTTCGTCGCTACGGTGCGACTTTGGAAAGGGAAACACCAGAGCTGCGCCAAATATCACGATCATTACCAAAATGAGAACGAGATTGGAGACAGAAACCTCAAAGATCGACCAATGGACATAACGTCCAGGACTGTTGAGATCAACTGCTGAGAAAATCGCTGCGCCTGCTGACATCATGTACCCCCGATTGGCCCAGCATTGACCCGAGTGATCCACTTTCAAACACACTGGCTCAACAGGTCCACGACGCTGGGTCGCCCCATGCCAAGGACCTGGTGCTCAGGCTAGTGCAGGGTCAAAAACGCAGCGAGTAATCAAATTAATTGGAAGATCTTCTGGTCAAAGCCCTCAGCGAAACCGCAAAAACGCCACCAGCAAGAGGAGGAGATCGTCTTCATCACACAGAGAATTCACGCGCCATCACGAAGTCGACGCGCGCTGGGACCAATTGAGCGGTCAAACCTTGGTCTGCAGCGCCTCATAGATCCGTTCAGCAGTAATCGGAAGACTGCGAAGACGTCGACCTGTCGCAGCAAACACGGCGTTCGCGACTGCCGGAGCCGTTGGCGGCGTTGTCAACTCTCCGATCGCCTTGACATTCGCGGTTCCAATTCCAACGCCGCCGGTAAGGAGCGCTGTCTT
>DATLTI010000175.1:0-4089 GCA_035533675.1 Acidimicrobiales bacterium
GCGACCCAAGACTCAAATCGCGAGAGGACTGATTTCCATGAAACACATCCGACTATCAACCACAAAAAGACTCGCCTCAACATCAGGTATAGCCCTCGCAGTCATGCTCGGTGCCAGCGCGGCACCAGGTCTTGGATCAACCATCCACCCAGACACAGCGCTGCGCGCAAATGTCGTAGGTGCGAAGATCATCTCGTTTCGCGGCGTTGTCGTGGCGCGCAACATCGCCCGACACTCGCTTGTCGTCTCCTCACCGACGGGCATCGTTCACACTGTCCGGTTCACCCAAGCAAATGAGGTGAGCGCGGTCCGGATTGGATCAGATGTCATCTCTCGATCGATCGCTCTTGGAGATGGAACATTCCACTCAAAGTCGCTCAAGAGGCTCGGACAGGCCAGGCGCGCAATGATCCGTGGAACCGTGGTGAGGAATTTGGGCAAAAACATCCTGCTCTCAGCAGGTGGCAGCGTGTTTGCCATTCGTGATCGTTTGAACTCGACGTCAAAGAAAGAGGCTGGCCATTCCCAGTCAAAGATCTCACTCACCGGTAGTGGTCTTGTTCCAGGCGATGTCATTGAGGCAACGGTGTCTTACAACGAAGGCACCACCCAAGAAAGTCAAGGACAACTCAGCACCGTCCAGCAGCTGGGTCAGACCGGAATCATCGGAATCGACGGCGTGCTCTCGAGCATCAACACCGGCGTGAGCACCAGCACAAGTACTGGCTCGATCACCAGTGCCACGTCGATCACCATCGCCGTCGACCAGGGTGCCTTGACCACAGTTTCGATTCCACCGAGCATCAGCCTTCCTTCGACGATTGCCGTCGGGGACCGCGTTGAGGTCATTGCCTCATACGCGAACCAGGCGTTCAGCCTGATCACCATCAAAGATGACAGCCTCGCCGCATCGGAGATCGGCCAGGGTACAAACCAGAGCGGAAACCTCGAAGATCAAACGGTTGAGTCAGAGGGTTACGTTGTAACCGCGAATGCGACGACCCTTGTCGTCCAGCCCGGTGATGGAGCCTCTTCGGTCTCTTTCACTATTCCGACGACGCTCACCGTTCCTACCTTGAACGCCGGTGCGCTGGTACACGCAAAGGGCACTCTCGTCAATGGCGTTCTCACCTTGACCTCGGTCATCGTGCAACAGCCAGAGGACGACCAGGGCAGCGGCACCAACCTTGGCAACACCGAAGTGAGTGGCACCGTGAGCACAATGACCGTCACTTCGATGACCATCCAACCAACAGGTACTGGAGCCGCGGTCACCTTCGCGATTCCTACGGGATTTCTCCTCAAGGGTGTCGTCACTGGTGGCGCAGTGGACGCCACGGGAACACTTGTCAGCGGAGTTCTCACGCTCGCCAAAGCACAGGTTCCCGACCGCGCGCGCGTAAACGTGAGCGGCACCATCACCACGCTCAACTCAACGACGCTCATCGTCATGTCTAGTGACACCGGACTCCCGACAACCTTTACGGTTCCCACAGACTTTTCCTTTGGGACATTCGCTGTGAACGCAAAGGTCTCTGCGAAGGGCACACTGGTGGGTTCAGTACCAGCACTTACCTCAATCGCCTTGAACGACTGAGCCCGATACCGTCCATCAGCGTCCGACAGGGTCAGAGAGAGAGACAGAATCTGGCCTAGCGGCACTCTCTTGCGGGGACTTTTTCCACTCAGGTCAAAGAGCATGCTTTTTGTTTCGGATTTATATCGGACCTGTTCTAGCGTTCAAGACATGATCACCTCTTTCGCAGAACGGTTCAGTCGGGGACAAGCACATCAGATCCGTAGAGGCCAGGTCGCACGCCTCTCGCTCGCGACTCTCGGGCTCGCCCTTGGGTCATCTCCAATTATCGGCGCGATTATCGCCGGAACGGCAGATGCTGGCGTGGTGCATGACAGCACCGGCTGTCCGGCGATCATCCATCAGGCGGGTTCGGTTACGTGGAAGTCGATCGCATGGAAGGTGTGTATCGCAGGCACCATCACCCAGAGCTCACCTGCCGTCACGACCTTTGGTGGTCAGACAGTTACCGCCGTCGGAGACGAGACCGGAGTCGTCCATGTGCTTGACGCTTCGACCGGAAAGGACATGCCCGGATGGCCACAGGCAATGTCAACCCCGGCTGGAGCGGTCGCGCCGATCGAGTCAAGCCCGACCTTTGCCTATTTCGATGGCCCCAATTCCGCGCCAGACATCATTGTCGCTGCCGGTTCGACCTGGGTGACGAGCACCGCGGGAGAGGTTGAGGCCTTCTCGCTCACAGGAAAGAGGCTCTGGGTCTTTCACGTTGGGCATCAGCCCGGCACTGCCTATGGCGTGATCTCGACGCCAGCGGTTGGTGATGTCCTTGGCAATCACCGGCTCCAGGTTGTCTTCGGATCGTGGGATCACAAGATCTACGTTCTCGATTCAGCGGGGCGCCAACTCGGATCCGCGTACGACAACGCAGACACGATCTGGTCCTCACCCGCGCTCTATCACCTACCGGGTCGACGCGCAGATGACATCTATATTGGAAGCGACGCCTCGGGACGCACCGACGCGAGCCTCTCAGGCCGGAGATGCGCCGGTGGTTACCTGACGGACTTCCGCTGGAGCGATAACGCGATCAATCCGGACACGAGCACCACCCAGCCGGGCCTCATGCGTATGTGGTACAAGTGTCTCAACCAGTCAATCTGGTCAAGTCCTGCTGTTGGAGTGATCAATGCAAGCGGACGCGCCGCGGTGGTCGTGGGAACAAGCTTTTTCGAGCAGCCATTCCCCTCGGCAACCGATCATGTCTATGCGTTCTATGCAGCCTCAGGGATCAAAGTTCCAGGATGGCCAGCACGGACGATTGGACCGGCAGTCGGTTCACCGGTGATCGGAACCATCGGCACTTCGAACACCATCGCCGTTGTCGAGACTGCCTGGGTCTGCGCCGGAAAGACACAGCCGGATTGTGGTGCAACCAACCATTCGGAGGTCGAAGCGTTCACTGGCGGTGGACGGTTGATATGGCGCACCAAACTCCTTGGTCCAACGATTGAAGGATCGGCGACGCTTGTTCCACTTCAGGGAGAGACCGGCAACGATGTTCTCGTTGGCACCGGATATGGCATCTACCCACTTGACGGATCGAACGGACACTTTCTGTTTGGTACAAATGGTTCGAACCAATGGGCAGTAGTGAATCCCGGTTGTCGCATCTTCAGCACGCTTGCCGTCGCGCAGGTCACCTCCGGGTGGAATGCAATTGCATCGTGCGGCGGTCCGCCAGCATTCCATTTTCCGGGCGAGATATTGGCAATATCACTTCCGATACAACCGACATCAGCACCTGCTTGGCCAATGTTCCGTTATAGCGACACTCACACTGGCAGCAATCTGCCCTAGGAACGACGTCCGCACCACACATCATCAAGGCCTCAAACTCTCCTTGATGATGTCGCGTAGCAGCAAACTACCCTGAACCCATGAAACGGCGCTTGTCGCTCATCACCCACGAAGTCAAAGACGTCGCGAACGCGCGGCATTTCTACGAGAGGCTCGGCTGGAAAGCTGCAGACAACAAAAGTGAGACTGCGTTCTTTCAGGAAAACGGAATGATCTTCGGGCTCTGGGGACGCAACGACTCGCAGCTGACAGTGGTGCGTTTGACGACGGCGGGGGGAGGTATCACCTCGCGCAAAAAGTCACCTCGATTGCCAGCGTCGACGTAACACTTCGCGAGGCACAGAGGGCCGGAGAGACAGTCGTTCGGGAGGGCGCTCCAACTAAATGGGGTCGATATTCAGGAGCTTTTGCTGATCCCGACGGACATCGCTGGGAGATTGCCTTCAACCCGTTCTCGACGGTTACCGAAGACGGTTTCACTCGCCTCGTCTAACTGAACCTGTCGTTTTCCAACGTGAAAATGTCTCGGCCCGCGTGACCTAGGATGGGGTTTCCGCCCAGAGATGTCCGCATCGTGGGCGGTACGTAGTTCACGGACCTGTGGTGCAGCCTGGAGTGCACGCCGCCCTGTCAAGGCGGAGGTCGCGGGTTCAAATCCCGTCAGGTCCGCCAGTTTGCTGCCGAACGTGCTCGAC
>DATLTI010000176.1:0-2219 GCA_035533675.1 Acidimicrobiales bacterium
TGGTCTGTCGCACGCGTCCTGATCGTCTGCTCCGACTCTCCGCCCTCTTTCATGACATCGGAAAGCCAAAGACCCGGGCATTTGGTGAAAATGGAGTGTCGTTTCATCATCATGAGGTCGTTGGCGCGCGGATGACGAGGAAGCGGATGACCGCACTTCGCTATTCATCTGAAGATATTGACGAGGTCGTCAGACTAGTTGAATTGCATCTGCGTTTTCACACCTATCAGATGGGATGGACCGATTCCGCTTTGCGTCGCTATGCGCGTGACGCCGGTCCGCTTGTCGGCAAACTCAATGAATTGACGCGCGCGGACTGCACAACACGCAATGAGCGCAAGGTCAAAGAGCTCTCAGACGCGATGGATGATCTCGAACGACGTCTCTTAGACCTTAATGAGCGCGAGGCGCTTGACTCGATTCGCCCCGAACTCGATGGGGATCAGGTGATGCAACGTCTTTCGTTAAAACCCGGACGCGATGTCGGGCGCGCGCTTGCCTTCCTTCTTGAACTGAGACTCGACGAGGGTCTGTTGGGCCCTGATGAGGCGACAAGACGTCTCGACGCATGGTGGGCGACGACACGCGACGCGACCTCCGCTTAGCGAGTTCTATCCCTTCGCTGTTGCAAAATCCTCGACAAGAAGGCGTGCCGCTTCGTCCCGGTACTGCACAGGTGGCGACTTCATGAAATAGGCAGATGGACCTATAAGCGGTCCACCGATCTTGCGGTCGAGTGCAACGCGTGCACAACGGATCGCATCGATGATCACGCCGGCAGAGTTGGGCGAATCCCAAACCTCGAGCTTGAGTTCAAGGTTGAGTGGCACATCGCCGAAGTTGCGTCCCTCGAGGCGGATGTAGGCCCATTTCCGGTCTTCGAGCCAGGCGACGTGGTCGGACGGTCCAATATGGACCGATCCTGCGCTGATTCCGTGATCGATCTGGCTGGTGACCGCCTGGGTCTTTGAGATCTTCTTCGACTCGAGCCGCTCGCGCTCGAGCATGTTCATGAAGTCCATATTGCCGCCGACGTTGAGCTGGTACGTACGGTCGAGCACAAGGCCGCGGTCTTCGAAAAGCCGGGCGAGCATGCGGTGCACGATGGTTGCACCGACTTGGCTCTTGATGTCGTCGCCGATGATCGGAACGCCAGCGTCGGTGAAGCGTTGGGCCCACTCGGGGTCACTCGCGATAAATACCGGAATCGCGTTCACAAAGGCAACGCCGGCCTTTATCGCCTCAGTCGCGTAGAACTTCTGCGCCTGTTCCGAACCAACGGGCAGGTAAGAGACGAGCACCTCAGCGCCCGTTTTGCGAAGTGTCTCAGCGATGTCGATCGGGGCCGCTGGCGACTCGTCGATGACGGTGCGGTAGTACTTTCCGAGTCCGTCATATGTTGGTCCGCGTTCGACTTGCACTTCAAGCGAGGGAACGTCTGCGAACTTGATCGTGTTGTTCTTGCCTGCATAGATCGCCTTGTCGAGGCTCACGCCGACCTTTGATGCGTCGACGTCAAACGCTGCAACGAACTCGATGTCGCGGACGTGGTATCCACCGAGCACCACGTGCATGAGTCCGGGAACGAACTCGTCGGGGTCTGCGTCCTTGTAGTACTGAACGCCTTGGATGAGCGAGCTGGCACAGTTGCCGACTCCCGCAATAGCGACCTTGATTGGACTTGTTGAACTGGTCATGCCGTGATGCCTCCATCAGTTGAAAGATCTGCGCCCTCATTGAGATGCGCGTTTACGGTGCCTTTGCTGTTCGCATGGCTGGTGGTGCTGGTAATAGGGGTCGGGCCTTCATTGCTCTGATTGGTATTCCTGAGTCCCGAGGCCGTTGTAGCAATCTGTTCATGCTCTCGTTCGAGAAGTCGTTCGATCCACGCGAGGTCGCTCGCGACCGCTTCGCGCGCGTGTTCGGCGAGCGAACGTTCGTAGAGGTCAAGGACGCGCTTTGGATGGTCAAGATGCGCTGAAGAGCGACGCAGGCGATCGCTGAGCTCGATGCGGCGTCTCTCAAGAAGGCGAACGCGCGCCTGAGGCGAGAGGTAACGCGCGAACGCAAGCCTGAGAGAGAACCCGCGCAGATCACCCTCGTTGGCAGAGGGGGACTCAAGCAGTTGCTCAAAGACGAGTTCGCCCGTCGGTGTGATCTCGTAGACCTTGCGTGCCCGAGTACTTGAACGACCGAGTGTCTCTGCGACCTTGGCGGTG
>DATLTI010000177.1:0-8116 GCA_035533675.1 Acidimicrobiales bacterium
GCTTCAGGAAGATTCCAATTTGAATTGGCATCGACCATGATTCGTAAATCTCTCCCAAACGCGTCGCGCAAGATACCCAATCTGTGCCGGTCCCGCTCAGGCGAGAGACCGACCCGCATCTTCACGGCAGTCATTCCTGCGGCGATGTACTCTTTCGCGGTCTCGAGAAAATCTTCATCACTGTAGAGTCGGTCGAACGAGCTTCCATAGGCCGGAACACTCTGGCGCCTCGATCCCAGGTGTTCGTAAAGAGGCAGACCGACATCAATCGCCGATGCATCCCACATCGCGATATCTGCAGCAGAGAGTGCAAGCGCAGCGACACCACCAGGACCCAGACGCGCGAGGGCGGACTGTAGTTGGTCCCAAATGACATTGGGATGTGTCGTCGAGCAACCAATGAGCTCAGGGCCGACGATGTAGTCGAGTGCTGCCTGAACCGGTTTGCCGCCTCCTCTGTTTTGCGTGTATCCCATTCCGGTAATCCCCGACGAGGTCTCGACCTCAAAGGTGACGAGGGACACTTCATTCATTGGGAGCTTGCGTCGCGGCGGCTCATAGGGCCACCAAAGCTCACGTGGCAGTTGATAACAGGCAGAACGAAAGGTAACCACGCTATCTTCGCTCAACTTCCCTCCCCAAAAAATCCCATGTTATTTCTACACCAGCCAGACGCAACCACCCTCGGATGCGCTGAGCCACGCTGTGGTGCAACGTCATCCTTCCCGAACCGCTCGGGCCCATCACCCGCGAGGCCCCCCTTTTCGCCGAGAAGCTCGCCCCAATGGGCAACGAGTTCAACCACCACGTCTTGGAACTGTGTCACATTGTTGCGATTTCCCACATTGGCATGGCTGACGATCGGAATGCCTCCATCGGTGGTGTCGACGAGACCAAGGCCGACAAGGCGCAGATCGGTGCGCGTTCATTGGCAGAGTCGATGAACGTGGCGAAATTTGTCATGTCAAGGACCAGACCGGACTGATCGAGCTCGAACCCTTCGACCTACTTTGCCAAGGTCTGGCGTTCGATCTCGACGAGTTGCTCTTCGCCAATGTCATCCATCGCATCCCTGAACCATTGATGGACAAGTGCGGCGAGTGGGAGCTTGACGAGACGGTCTCCGGCGGTCTTTGCGAACCACTCGGAGAATTGCAGCTTGGATCATGTAGCGACCACACGGTTGAGTGTTGCAAGGGCGTTATAGGTCCCGACCGAGGCCTTTGCATCTGCGTGACGAACACCGATGACACCGAGACGTTCGAGCATCGTTCACGCGGATGCTACGTCTCCAAAGGCCAATTGCATCGAGCGGTCGGGTTCGCTCAGTTCGCGCTCTGATAGACGCTCGGCGATCTCTGCTGACGAACCGAGATAACGCTGGGAGACAATGCGCGGTTTGCCGTTTACCCGGGCAGATTCGGTTAGGTAGTAATAGGTCTTTCCGCCCTGCTTCTTTCTCACAAGATAGGCAACAACTAGTGCCGCGTCAGGCAACGTTTGCGCGCTTTACGAGTTCGCGTAGCGCTTTGTCATGAGCGTTGCGGTTTCGCCAGATGATGTAGCGACGGATCATCGAGGCCTGTTCTGCATGTGATTGGTGGTCGGTGCCGTCAAGAGCAAAGTACCTGAGCGCCTGGAACTGTGCCTCGATGCGGTTCAGCCATGACGAATACGTCGGCGTGTAGGCAAGTTCGACGTTGTTCGCCAAAGCCCAGTCGCCGACGCGCGTATCGACCTTGGTCGAACGATGCGGGCTGAAGTTGTCCAACACGATTGCAATACGCACCTCTTTTGGATGCAGTGAGCGCAGGTAACGACAGAAGGCGAGGAACTCGGTCCGTCCCTTGTGTGTGGTGACATGTCCATAGAGTCTGTCGGTGGACAGGTCGTAACCGGCCATCAGGTGACGGACCCCATGTGGACGGGTATAGGTGGCACGACGTCTCCGGCGACGCGGAGTACTGGTGTCGCCCTTTCCCGATGCAACCTCGGCCCACTGTTTGCCTGGATGGGGCACGAGATTCAAGGGACCGAACTCGTCCATGCAGATGATCACGGTTGGATCACCCTTGTCTGGCTTGAGCTTTTGGTCGGCAATCGCGTAGAGCTCGAGGATGCGGTTCTTCTTCGCCTCGAAGTCCGGATCGTTCGATTGTTTCCAGGTCTTGATCACCTGAAACGACACGCCCTCCTCTCGGAGGAGAGAGCGGAGGCCCTCATGGCTGATGTCGTCGACCACCCCCTCGGCGACGAGGAACTCTGCCAGTTTCGACAGGCTCCAGGTCGAGAACGCAAGGTTGTGGTCATGCGGTCTTGACAGCGTGATCTTCTTGATCGCCTGGCGTTCAGGCAGGGTGAACTTGGCTGGACGGCCCCCTGCGTATCTTGGCGCGAGCGAATCGAATCCATCGGTGTTGAAATTGTGGATCACCTCGCGCACTCGGTCTTCAGAGGTAACGGCAATCCGGGCGATCGCTGGGACGTCCATTGCCTGGGCGGACCACAAGATGATCTGAGCTCTTCGCCATCTCACCACCGATCCAGAACCACGCCGGATGATGCTCAAGAGTCTGTTGCCCTCGGGCCCAGTAAGTTCACGAACCTGCACGCGTTCTACCATACATCCAGTCTGCGCGATTCAAATCGCGAAGTGGTGGACGCGACCCCTAAACGTTGCCTGACGCGGCACTAGGTACCACCACAACGCGAGGTCAACCGCGAGTATTTCGAGATGACAAGCGCGCTGGTCATGCGATTATTTGAAAACTTCGTCCTGAGACCGAAAAAGGACCTCAATGAGATAGCCAGGAAACTCCCGCTAGGGATGTCCCGGTTACCGGGGAGTCCTTTTCATTTTGCCTCCGTCCATAGGTCAGCTCCATAGGCTTGGTTGTTACTTTGGATTCACTGCCTGGCGATGCGCTTCGACCCATTCACGGGTGTCCTCGGGATCAAAACGGACGAGATCGGCAAAGGTCACTCGCACCATCGAAAGAATGAACAAACGAACACTTTTTCAATGCGTTCAGCACGCAAATGCCTAGCAGGGTCCGAGCAACTGTCGCCCTCAAGGCGGAACAATTTAGGTGTGAAAGAGTGATTGCTCCGGGTAGACAATATGACTGTTGATCAGCTGAGTGATTTCCTGTTCAGAGTACCCAAGCTCATCGAGCACCTCCACTGTCCGCTCTCCTGGATTCTCAGCCGGCCATCCTCGTCTTATTTCAAATGCAGATGCCTTCGCGTGGGCAAATACATTCGTCATCATTCCCCACTTCGGATGATTCCAGTCATCGAGCAGGCCCACGTCGCGAACCCATTTTGTATCAAGGAGATCTTCCGGGGTACGGGCAATATGTGCAGTGAAACCTGATGTTCTTAGATTAGCGACGGCCTCTGTTACATCTTTGGCACCGATAATCTTGGAGATCGCAGCTGCGTCACTTGGCGATGCTTCGACCGCAATCATTCCATCTGGGACTGCAAAAAACTGAATACTCCGAGACTCGGTGGATCGAGCGTTGTCTCGATTCTCGATAGCCGGAATGTTTCCATACTCGACAGCCTGAATGAACGTTCCCGTGCGAGAGAGGCTGCCGAGCACTCGCTGTGGCTTTCCAGAATGACGCGCGGCAAAGACCCCCAGAAGAGTTCCGTAAGCACCGAGATAACCCGTTCCAAAGTCATTGATTGGAACGGGTACCTGCTTCGGGATACCATCTTTTGCCCGCGAGGTCTGCATCGCCGACATCGCCTGGGCATTTTGCTCCCACCCGGGGCGACCAGTGAAGGACCCTCCGTAGTCATAGGCGTTCAGTGAGACATGAACGATCTTCGAATTGCGTTTGGCAATGTTCTCAAAGGTAAATCCCAGCTCCGCAATTTTTCCCGCGCGGTAATTTTCCAACAACACGTCTGCCGTCTCTAGCAACTTCCAAAGTATCTCGCGACCCTCTTCGGTTTTCAGGTCTACAAGAATGCTCCGCTTGGTGCGGTTTACATCGAGCCAACCATACGGACTGACCCAGGGGAGGCCGAGGCGGTCCGGAGCATCGA
Source organism: Acidimicrobiales bacterium (assembly GCA_035533675.1). Classification (GTDB taxonomy): domain Bacteria; phylum Actinomycetota; class Acidimicrobiia; order Acidimicrobiales; family Bog-793; genus CAIVND01. The sequence goes on from DATLTI010000177.1 coordinate 4,060, forward strand.
TTTTGATTACATCTGCACCAAGCTCGCCGAGAAGTCGACCGCACGTCGGTCCAGCGAGAATAATTGCCAGATCTATGACCCTCAGGCCGGCAAGCGGCAACCGATTCGATGGCGCCACCGGGGGCCACAGACACGCGTTCGGTGCTGTCAGACTCTTTTCTCCCGCAAAAACTCGTACACCAGGACCAACACGCATGTCACCATTGTCTGTTTCCACGAAGATTTCGGCATCGCGCGCGTGCTGTTCATGTATCCATTCATCTCGACTTCTACAGATCGCCGCCGCTCCTCCCTCGCCTGCGATTGCCGATTCCCACTCTGTGGCAGTACGGCTTGCAAAGGCTTTCGCAAACCGCGCTCGCCAAAGCTCTTCCTGCTCTTGAGTCGCGAACGCGGTTATCCCTGCCAGCGCCTCGTCTTGCCATTGGTCAAGTCCAAGGGCGTGCAGCACTGATTTAGCGACCGTCTCGACGGCCCCCTGACATTGAATGGTTCGACCATCCAAGGTGGTGTAGCGCTCTTGAATGGGTAGGCGAAACTTGCCCAAAGGATCGCCAAACGCCGGATCTTTCACCTTCAACAGACGGCGATTCAGGACCATGATGGCCGCACCAAAAAGTGAGACCCGAATTTCAGAACCGACTGAGGATCGCTCTCGGTGAATGAGCCCGGCAATGAGATACACGGCTGCCTGCATTGCTCCATACGCGCTCGCAAGTGATAGGGGTTCGCACATCTCGCCCAACCCAGCTCGGTGAAGTCCGAGTTCACCGGCAACAATCCATTCGACGAGCTCGAAGGGAACCTCGGGCCCTTCATCTGGCATCGATTTAAGGCGACAATACAACAACTGACTCACTTGATCTCTTAGACGCTCATAGCCAAAACCAAACTCGGCAAGGCCCTCTCCGCCAAGGCCATCAACCAATACGCTGTTTCGATCAAGGAGTTCTACCAACGCTGCAATACCAGGTTCACTTTCAAGATCAATCTCTTTGATCTCTGTGGCCTCATCAAAATCAAGCACCGGGAATTTACGGGAGGCAACTACCAAGTGCGTCACATCCGCGCCCTGGTCTTTGAGTAGCTTTGCGAGCATCCGGCTTGGCAGGGATCCACCAACCTCTAGCACGGAGATTCCAACGAGTGGAAACTCTCGATCTCTAAAATTGCTGACGTCGTCGTATTTCACCTCTTCACTCCCATTTGGGCAATAGAGACAGCCACCGCTGCGTCAATCGCTAACACCTCACCGGAGACCGTAAAAACCATTGGATTGAAATCGACTTGTGTCACATGTTCGCCAATTTCGAGCACTGCAGAGGCAAAGGAGCGCACGGTATCGACAAAACTCACAATTTGTTGCTGTGAGAATCTGCCAAAAAGCTGTGCGCCGATGCTCAATTTACGCAGAGCTCCAATAATTTCTTCTTCCGTTGCTGGCGGAAGAATACAAACGACGTCTTCAAAGGTCTCGACATTGGTGCCTCCAGATCCGACGGTAATCACCGGACCAGCTATTGAATCTCGAATCATGCCGAGAAAGAGCTCACATGCAATTGGAACCATCGGTTGAACTTCGAAATAGAGATCCGAATCGATCGCTGCCGCCAGGGGTTGTCGTGATATTTCTTCGCACGCCGCAACCAGGGATCGTTCGTCTGGAATATTCAAGTGAACCAATCCAGCGTTGCTCTTGTGGATTACGCCTGGAACCAGTCCCTTTACGCATACTGGGAAGCCAACCCTTTTTGCAATCGTGATCACCTCGTCGATCAGTGTCGCGATACCGGCTTCAATGTATTTGATTCCCCACCGGGAAATGATCGCTTGAGTCGCCTGCCATCCAAGCACGCGATCGTCGCCGTTGCCACCGGTCACAGACTCGGGCAACTCTGATGGGGTCCAATCAGATATGTGACCTTTAGCCTCAAACATCGAAGTGACCGCCCGAATGGTGCGAATTCCTGAGGCGTACGAGGTCAAGAGAGCGATATTGCGCGCCGCGAAAAAGTCATACCATAGCGGGTCAAGTGGCTCTGCCCCCCGAGTAATAATCACAAGTGGCTTGTTCGCCTCAGCTGATCTTTTATGCAGCACCTCGTACATGGCGGCAGCACGTTGAGAAAATTTCCAGGGAAGCGCAAGTCGACCCGCAACATAACCCACCTGATCGTCAGCGAAAATAGCCTCCGCGATACCATCAAGTACCTCTAGGCGATGACCGATGAGACCCAAGTCAATCGGATTTGCACACGCATGTGTAACGTTTCCCTCAACGCCAAGCAATCGATCTTCGGTATCTTTTGATAGGGCCGCAAGCGGAATGCGGGTCCTTTCACAAAGATCACTAACAAGTCCTACATCACCGCCAGAAACGGTGAGAAATCCAAGAGCACCGGTGCCCTGATAGTTCGCCGCGACAAAGCACGTCGTAAGTCCAAGACCCCCAAGGAATTCATCGAAATCTTCCGCGATCCCGACGCCGAGTTTCGCGAATATTGCATCCCAGATCCGTCCCGAGCTCGCTAGACGCCCAGAATGTGACAATGCATTTTTGCGGCCGATCTCTGAACTTCCGAATTTCAATATCCAAAGGCGCTTCCCATTTCGCCGAGCCTCCAGAAATGCTGACACGAGAGCGCGTGGCCGCATTGTACTTTCAAGGACGACACCGATTACCTTGACACCTTCGATCCTTGAAAATGCACTAATAAACTGCGCAGCATCGACAACGGCTTCATTTCCAACGGAGACAGCAGCTTTGACTCCAATCCGCCGATAGGCCGCAAGCTGTAACAAAATATTCAACATGCCGCTCGACTGAGCCACGATAACGGCTCCGCCATCTTGAACGGATGGAACATCTATCGCCGACCAATCGCCAACCCATGAACCAATGCCAAAACCCGGAGCCAGGTAACCAAGCGTGTTCGGTCCAAGGACGGCTACATCAAATCTCCTCCCAATCTCAACGAGCTCATCTTGGAGTTCTCGGCCTTCATCGCCAGCGTCCGCGAACCCATCCGCAATGCAGACAAACGCGCCGATTCCGAGCTCGCCTGCATCTGTCAGGACGCTCGATACATACCTCGCCGAAACCAACGAGACAACAAGTGCTGGCTTTAACGGAAGATCTTTCAGGTTCGGCACTGTAGCAATACCGTGGACAACTGGACTTGTCAGACTGACAAGGAAGATTTTCTCAGGGTTTATTCCAGCTCCGACGAGGCATCTCATCAACGCAAGCGTGTGATGCTGCCTCTCGGAGGCTCCCACTATGGCAACAGAATCGGCCCTGAGAAAGCGCTCCGCCAGATCTTGCCCCGCAACTACCATGAACTTCCCCTCCTGATTTGATGCCGCGCCCCCTCTTGCATCACTCCTCTTGTCAGGAATCAAGCAGAGCGAACTTCGGAAGGACAAATCCTTCACCTATGTCGAGATGGTCTTCATAGACAACACCGACCTTTCGGCCGATAATGAGAATGGGATCCTCGACATAGTCAAGCAGCGTCGAGGAGATCATCGGACCCTCATCAAGCTCAACAAGTACGTATGTAAAAGGAGTGTCCTCTTTCCAAGCGGGATCGAGAACGGTGCGATGGACATTGGCAGAGTGGATCACCCCCCGCCCACTCGACTCCACCCATGACATTTGAGCGGCAAACGGTTGATTCTCGTGAAACCGACAGTAGGCCTTCGGCCAGTACCAAGCACCGCAACCGCGGCAGTTCCACAGGAGGAACCGATGTTCTCTAAGACCGGCCCAGAACTCCTGATTATCAAGATCGATATTGGGACGCGCTTTGGTCCATTCAGATGTCATGCTGATCTGCCTTTCAGATGAGATCGCTCCGACAAAATTACGCTGGGCTAACGACCAATTCCAAGAATGGTAGATGCATGAATCGAGCACATGCCCGGTGAAAGCATCTCCCCACCATGACTGGTGAACATCACGGTTTTTGCACCAACGACCTGACGATCTTTCGATTCACCTCGCAGCTGGCGGACTGCTTCAATGAATCCAGTCAGGTCATCCATGTGATAGGCG
>DATLTI010000178.1:0-4984 GCA_035533675.1 Acidimicrobiales bacterium
CGGCCATCGCTGTCTTTGCACGCGTTCGGGTAAAGCTCTTGCTTGGTGATGTCCTTTACGGTGATCAGACCGCGCAGGATTCCCTGAGCGTCGGTTATCGGGAGCTTCTCGACCTTTGCAGCTTGGAGAATGCGACGTGCCTGTGCGAGTGTCGTGCCGACCGGAGCGGTGATGAGTCCCTCTTTGGTCATTACCTCACGGATAGGAATCTTCGGGTTCTCATGAAAGCGAAGATCGCGATTGGTGATGATTCCGACGAGCCGGTCCATCTCGTCGACAACAGGTACGCCAGAGATGTGAAAGTGAGACATGACTGCGAGCGCATCGGCAACAAGCTGGTCTGGACGGATCTTCACGGGGTTCGTGACCATTCCTGCCTCGGAACGCTTGACCTTGTCGATCTCTTGGGCCTGATGCTCTGCGGACATGTTGCGATGAACAATGCCAAGGCCGCCGAGGCGCGCGAGTGCAATTGCAAGGCGCGATTCGGTGACCGTGTCCATAGCGGCCGAGAGCAGGGGAATATTGAGTTCGAGGCGCTCGCACAGCTGCGTCTTCGTCTCTGCCTCGGAGGGCATCAGATCAGAGGCCTGGGGGAGCAGCAAAACGTCATCAAACGTCAGTGCGATCTGCTCGTCGAGTTGGGGAACTCGCTCGGACAACGGACACCACCTTCATTGTGTATGCCGGTCCATCAGATCGGGACCGGATTCCCTATGACCGGAGTCCCTAGGTACAGTACCTCGCACATCGCCCCTGTCGTGTCGCGAAGGTGGCGTTTATCCAATCAATCACGTGCTTGAGCACCCACCCACTAAACGCCAAGCAACGATCTTGTGAGCGCGGCGGGTGGGGTGCTGACAGGTTAGGCGTATCCGAGCATGGCTGAGCACATTGGCCAGGCGTGCCAGCCCTGAATTGTCAGCAGGCGTTGTGCCGCCTCATCCTGCACGGCCGGAGGTGCGAGGTTGGGGATTCCAACCTCTCCGACCTCTATCCACGATGTGATCGTGAACTGGTACGCGCCATAGAACCCATTTCCTGAGTTCTCGCGATAGTTATTACCCGACTCACACGCTCTCAGCATCGACCAGATGTTTTTTTCCGCCGGAGCGCTCGCAAGAGCGCGAGGGCGTGGAGATTTCGGAAGCAGAAAATCGGTTGGTCCTCTCTTTGACAAGATGACCGACCTTCCAGTTTGGGCGCGTCCAAGTTGTGGAAACCGGGCCTGATGGCCGGTTGCCCCTCGGTGCGGGACGAGCTTTACGTCTCCGTTCGTGAGTCGGTGGTTCGTAACTGGTGTTGCCGAGGCGCCTGAGACGCCAAGTGCGGTGACCCCAATAGAGAGGCCAAGAGTTGTAGCGGCGAATGCGAGCAAAGGGTGCTTGCGCATCTTGCCTCCTTGGATCTTGGAAAACCAGATGGTTCCAGGTGGGTAAGGATGCGGGCAGACCGTCTTGATGCATGCGTCTCGGGATGCGAGGCCGGTAGGGCGATTCGGACCGTGGGCTAGTGCCCTACGAGGTGCAGACGGGGGTGGCCCTTGGCTGGTGGTACGGGCAGCTCCTTTTTTGCGCGGTTGTGCGAGTTCGGCGACAGATATTTGGGTGCGCGAAACAAGAGAGTCATTGGATGAAGGCGGCCGCCCAGGGAAACTGCGTTCCTGCCGAGCGACACCCCGCTCCGGTCTCGTGAACCGTCTGTCGGGTGAATGATTACGTGGATGTCATTTTACTCACGGATCGCGGCATTATGACCTCGTAAATCAAGAAATTGCAGGTCAAAGGCACAAAAAGAATCTCAATTTTGGCCAATTGCGGCCGCAAACTGGCCGAGCAGGGCCCCGATCGGAGCTCGCGGATCAGTCTGACGGAGAAAGTTCTAGCCGGTCTGGCCGCCCGAAATGACCCCTTCAAGCGCTGTGGTGATCTCGTTCACGATGGTCGGGTCGCTCAGCTTGTGGCCCTCGCGATCGAGCACATAAAAGGTGTCGATCACCTCGTGGCCAAGAGTGTCAACTAGCGCGGAGACGACGTCGATGCCCTGCTCGGCGAACACCGTGGTGATGTGGTGCAAGAGTCCGAGCCGGTCATTTGCACGGACCTCGATGACCGAAGCGCGATCTGAGACGTCGTTGACAATCTTTACATGGGTCTTTGTTGGGTAGGCAGATGACGGTCGGCGCGGTGCATAGGTGTTATCTCGCGCGCGCAGCAGTTCGCCAAATGGCTTGGCATTCGAGAGTCCCTCGATGACCTCTTGTTCGACGCGACTCCAGTCAACGGGTCGATCAAAGGTCGGCTCAATGTCGAAGTTTTCAAGTGCCATACCTGGGATCCCCTCGACCGCAGTTGCACGTCGCACATTGCATCCGTTGAGCGCAAGCGCACCGGTGACTGCCGCGAGCATTCCCGTTCGATCCGGAGCAACAACCGTCACGTGCCGGCCCTGCGCGAGAAGTGCGATCGCATGACGTTCCAAGAGCGCGAGCTGCTCGGGGGTAGGAACGAATTGCTGAGGTTCAGGAGGCTCTGTGCCGTCAAATATTGCTCCGACGTGTTGGACAAGATTGGCCACAAGCTCTGATTTCCATGGTCCCCATGCCGAAGTACCCGTCGCCTGACCGTCTGCCTCGGTGAGCGCAGCAAGCAGCTCAAGTGTGTTGTGATCTCCGACCAGTTTGGCAACAAGTGCTGCGGTCGCGGGATCATCAATGTCGCGCCGAGTTGCACATTCGGGGAGCACGAGGTGGTACTGAACGAGGCGCACGAGTGTCGCGACATCGCGATCGTCAAAACCCATGCGCGTCGCGATTGTCGTTGCGAGGGCCATTCCGACCTCGGAGTGATCTCCGGGGGTGCCTTTGCCGATGTCGTGCAGCATTGCTGCCATGACCAAGAGATCGGGACGACCAACAGAACCGAGGTGCTCTGCAGAACGCGCAATCGCCTCAAGCAGATGGCGATCGACTGTGAAGCGATGGTACGCGTTTCGTTGCGGACGGTTACGGACGTTTGTCCATTCGGGAATAAACCGTTCGAAGAGTCTTCGCTGGTCAAGTGATTCGATCACAGGAACTAGTGCATCTGCGGTCTGCAACAGCGCGATGAAAGCGTTGCGCAGTTCATCTGACCAGGGGACCGAGGGAACGGGGGTTTCGCATTCAAGCCGATCGAGCGTTGCGTGTTCGATAAGCGCATTGCGCTCTGCCGCGGCGAGCGCGACCTTCATCGTAAGTTCGGGATGATGTGCGAGATCTGCGTCCGAGCGGAGTGCAATTTCACCACGACGCCAGATGACTCCTGAACCGAGCTCCGTGTCAATCGAATCGGTCTGGTTGTCCGATTGTTCAAAGAGGCGAACGCGTCTCCAGCCCTCGTTACCTGCAGTGGTGATCGCTCTTCCGGCCTCGGCAATCGCAGCCATCAGCCGATCAGCATCTTCGTAATCGAGCGTCTCCGCGACCTGATCTTGTTCTTGCAACAAAAGTCGGTCACCCGCTGCCGAGGTGCGACATTGGACCGCGACGCGCGCCGAGACAATCGTGCGCTCGGCCTGTCGCACCTGGACCGAGGTTGCAAGTTCGCCGACCTCGGGAAGCGCCTCGCCGAGCGCGCGTAAAACACCGATATCGCGAAGTCCACCTTCGGAGAGCTTGAGGTCGGGCTCGAGAAGGAAAGCGAGTTCACCGGATGCTTTGTGCCTAATAGCAACAGACTCTTCGAGTTCGGGGAGATAGCGCTCCCACTCTCGGTGCCAAAGATCGCGTGCCGCGCTAAAGACCGGCGTCGCTAGCTCTTGGTCGCCTGCGATAACGCGTCCATCGAGGAGACCAAGAACCACTTTGAGGTTCTCTCTTGCCATCGAGATCGCCTCTTTCTTGGTTCGCACGCTGTGATCGAGACGGATTCCGCTGTCCCAAATCGCGTACCAGATTGCGTTTGCAATTTCTTCGTGGTGGCGTCTTCCCTTGTGGAGTAGCAGAAGGTCAAGGTCGCTTCCCGGTGTCAGTTGGCCACGTCCATATCCACCAACAGCAACAAGCGTGCAGCCACGAGATTTTCCTTCGGTCGCCTCTTCGAAGAGCGATGCGAGCCAGTGGTCACAGACCTTTGCGTATTGGCTGGGAAACTCAGCAGCTGCGAGATCCCCGTTGAGCACCGCGGCGCTGAGTCTGGTACGTGCCTCTCGAATTTCGGTCGCCTGTGTTGTTTTTGAGTCGAGGACCCTGTCTGGTGGGGTTGCCATGACGGCCAAGGCTACGTGATCGTCCACCGTCTATCGAAATCGAAGACAGAGATGGATCATTGAAATCGGTTGTGGCGATATCTCGTCGAGTCTTTTTAAATGTCGCTAGGGTGGGCTTGGGACAAGCTAAGGAGGTGGGTTTGTTGCTGCAACCCACAAGACGCAACGCGGGTCTGTCGCCGACGCGGGTTGTCGCCAGTGGTGTCGGGATCATGCTCGTGCTCGTCTTTCTCTCCACCATCGTGCATGTGATCCTCGGGGTGTTTGCCTTCCTTCTCGAGGCGGTGGTGATCGTTGCTGCTGTTGGCCTGGCGTACCGCTTCCTGCGGGGTTCGAAGGGGGAGTAGGGACTATTTACCGAACGTATGTTCGATAAATATTGCTAGGCTGAGCCGCCTATGGCGGATAGTTCATGACCCGGGTTCCCCCTGATCGGTCGCTGCTGTCTGGCCCTGTCGTTGCTGATGATCCGGTCCGTCGCGCCCGTCATCAGGCGCTTCTTGAAGAGGTTCATCGGGGCGCGCGCGACCTTTCGACGAACGCGCAAAGTCTCACGCTCCTTCCGGCGCTGGGCGCGTTGTTTGGATCACACGGCCTGCGGTGTGGCAACACGGTACTGATCGGTGGTGTGCAGGGTCAGGGGATGACCTCACTCGCGTTCGGATTGTGTGCTGGACCGACGCGTGACAGGCGCTGGGTCGGCATGCTCAACCTCTCTCGGGCAAGTCTTCTGAGT
>DATLTI010000179.1:0-2296 GCA_035533675.1 Acidimicrobiales bacterium
CCAGGAACGTCAGGTGCGTAGGCCGCGTAGTTGGTACCCGCATCCTCGATCACGATGGTGAATTCGGTCATCGTGGTCTCCTTTCGAGCCCGGCTTGTCTCACAATGTTACCGAGGGTTCCTTTGGGGATTTCATCACCTAAGCTTCCAGCCACGCAGACCGAGCCGGGGCGCATGGCGTGCCTGTAGTGGCGATGACTACCGGTTTGACGAATCTGAACCCAACCTGCTCGTTCCAGCTCGCTGATGATTTCTCGGACCTTCACCATTCACAACGGTCGTGGCCACGTACGAGACGAGTGAGTTACGCCGACCAACCACCCTCAGTGAGAGAGCGACGCAGTTGAGCGCCTCGAAGATGGACCGACAATGAGTGACCTGCGATAGTTCGGGCAATTTTGATGACTACTTCGCGACCAATCCGGCACCACGAAGATGCCGGCGCACGACCCGGATGACGTCGTCGCTTCGCGGGAGTTCTCGGAGGTGGTCGGACATTTCGTTGTGCCAACGATCTTTGTAACGAGGCAACCTGTCCTCAAGTCGACCAGCGAACGTTGCGGGATCGAGACCCTTCGCAGTTGCTTTACGTTCGAATAACGATCGCACATCGACGGGGGACACGTGCGTGTCCTCGACCAACCTGAAGATGTCGCAGAGGTCCCGACACTGAACGCGCTGGATCACGCAGCGGAGCTTCTCCGCCGCGATCTCCTCAAGCGAATAGACATCGAACGGCACAAGGTCAGGTAGGACCGGCCACAATCCTGGCAAGATCGTCCTCTGCTCAATCGACTCGACGATTTCGAGTCAGAAATATCCAACTTAATGAGCCGTGGCTTACTCGCACCCAAGGGTCCGATGTATTCGATGCCAGGACTGTCCCCCTCGGAAAACTGAAGGACGGGTAGCCCAGTGTGTTCACGCGCAGCTTCCAACGTCTTGGCCAACGCGGTCGTCGCGACTGACGGGTTTCCTCCAAGGATGGTGAAGTCCAGATCCGCTGAATATCGGTAGTCCCCCAAGTGGACCAGACGCAGAGCGGTTCCACCCTTGAAGACAAGCCGCGCCGCGCCTTCCATCGTCGCCCGATGAAGTTGAGCGACGATGTGGGTGAGGACGTAGTCTCGTTCGACGACCGCGCCGTCCACGCCATCGGTGTCTGCGCGGCGGGTAATGGCGTGACGGGTGAGCACGCTAGTTTCCGATCACCGCTCGAAGTTCATCAACCGTGGTATTCCAGCCGACCTTGAATCGGTCGTCTGTCCACACGACCTCGGTCTCACGAGGGTCGAGACGGATACGTGACTGGCGCTGCTCCACCATCGGATGCAAACCAAGGGGCAAGTCCAGTGCGGTCGCGAGCGAGGCAAGACGACGCTCGGTTGCTCGACCGCGCGCGCCGAACGCCACGGCGAGGCGCGTTATCCGCTTGGGCTCGGCGTCAGCCGATCCAGCAGCGAGTGCTTCGGCGAGCCGTTCTACACTGCCGACTAAATCGAGGCGCAGTGCACTTTCAAAAAGGGCTCGCTCCAACGACGATCGCCAAGATGTCGTCACGACTTCGGCCTCTAGATGAATCGTCTCAGGTCTTTCGATGACGACTCGAAGGGGCCTCCGGCTGACGTGTGAGAATCGAACCTGTTGAGTACACGCAACGAACACCCGACGTACTGGGTGGCTCAGCAGTCCGAGCTCATCGAGTGCGCTGACATAGGCGATCCGGTGTTCTCGCCCTTCAAACACCTCTCCGACCGCGCGAGTGAGATTGTCGGTGGCGGCTGACGTGCCAAGCGAACCCAAAGATCGGATCGAGTAATGACCCCGGGTGAGTCGATCGACCAGGCCCGCATCTCTTAACCTGCGTAACGTGTTCGCAGTTGCGGCAGTTGAACCACCGAGCAGAGCGTTGACGTCGGCAAACTTAAACTCGTTACGACCCTCGAATACGAGAGTGTTAAGTACGTCCAACTGTCGTGTCATCGCTGCCTCCGATGAGTGAATCATAGCAGAAACTCACGTTATAAGTGAGTTATGGCTATATGCCTCACTTCCCAGTTTTCTATACCGAGGCGCCAAAAGTCCCGAACCGTACAAACCAAGACTGGTCGCATCAACACCGTCGCCCCTCACGAAGGAGAGACGAGTTGAATTCAAAAAGTGAGGTAGGCCACTGGTTCAGCAAACCACTGTTGCAGTTCAGGTCCCGACCAGGCCATAGTGGTGGCTTCTCAGCACACCAGCCCGAGACCAGCAGTCCCCGCAACGTGAGTCAACCTCCCCAGCGGCCCCCTTTC
>DATLTI010000180.1:0-1009 GCA_035533675.1 Acidimicrobiales bacterium
GGGCGAGGGCTTCGAGTAGGGCCGCCACGCAGAAGTCACTGGTCATGGTGTTGGACACCCGCCAGGTGAGCACCTTGCGCGAGTGCCAGTCCATGATGGCGACGAGGTAGAGGAACCCCTTCTTGAACGGGATGTAGGTCAGGTCCGAACACCACACGTGATTGGGGTGATCGACGTTGAGTCCTCGCAACAGGTAGGGGTAGACCGGGTGGGCCTTGTTGGGCGTGGTGGTCTTTGGTTGCGGACAGAGTGAGCGCAGACCCATCAACTGCATGAGTCGTTGGACCCGCTTGCGGTTCACGTGGTGGCCCCGTCGACGCAGGATCTTGGTCATCATGCGCGAGCCGTTCTCCGGGTGAGCCAGGTAGAGCCGGTCGATCTCTTCCATCAAGGCCAGGTTGAAGTCGGACTCGGTCGCCGTGGACTCGTAGTAGTAGGTGGAACGGGCGAGTCCGAGCAATTGGCACTGGATGGAGACCGCGAGGTCCAGGGTGGGATCGATCATCAGGCGTCTCTGCGCTGATGACCACTCACCCCGGGCCGCGACGCTAAAAAATCGCGCTCCATCTCAAGCTTTCCGATCTTGCGATAGAGCTCGTCGACGTCCACGATGTCCGCCTTGGTGTGCTTGCCCTCGAAGACGCTCGGGGCGGACTCCAAGAGCTGCTTCTTCCACTGGGTGATCTGGGTGGGGTGCACGTCGTAGATCTGGGCCAACTCGGCGACGGACTTGTCGCCCTTTAACGCTTCGAGTGCAACCTTGGCCTTGAAATCGGGCTTGAACTTGTTTCTTCTTCCTTGCACGTGCACCTCCAGGATGCGTCAGTGCTCATCTTAAGAAACTGTCCAATTTCCGGGGTCCACTTCATAACTGTTTCCTTGATTCTCGTGAAGTTTTCCACCAACTTCATCAAGTTTTGTCCTTGGCGGGGGTCAATCCCAAGAAATCATTGGCCGAGCACTGGATCGCTCAATCCTTAGCGTTACAGATTATTGACATATAAGGTAC
>DATLTI010000181.1:0-4236 GCA_035533675.1 Acidimicrobiales bacterium
GATGTCAGAGGTCAAGGACCTGCCCGAGAATGGGGCTACCAGTAGCGTTCATATCTCCGTGAACCTCGATGAGATTGAAACTGCGGCGCGTGACCTTGAGACAAAGAGCGCAACGGAGATTATCGAGTGGTCGGTCGACCGTTTCGGGCGAGACCTTGTGATGGCCTCGTCGTTTCAAGACGCCGCATTGATTGATCTGTGTACGAGGGTGGATCCGAAGATGCTGACGATCTTTCTTGACACACATTTCCATTTTCCCGAGACGCTTGCCTATATGCGTCGCATACGCGATCTCTATGGTCTTAACCTCGAAATTCTGGAGCCAGGTATCGGCGATGATGTTTCGCCATGTGGGTCTCCCGACTGCTGTTCGCTACGCAAGGTGGCTCCCTTGAATGCGATGCTCGAGACGAAGTCGGCGTGGATTACTGGCCTCAAGCGTGTCGACACTCCCGAGCGAAAAGATGCGCCAGTGGTGAGTTATGACGAATCGAAACACATCGTCAAGATCAATCCGATGGCCTCGTGGACAGACGACGACGTCGACAACTATGTTGCCGAGCACTCCTTGGAGCGACATCCTCTGAACTACGTCGGATACGTCTCGATTGGCTGCGCGCCAACCACACGGCCAGTAGCGCCCGGCGAGGACCCCCGGACGGGCCGTTGGCCCGATAGTGACAAGACCGAGTGTGGCCTTCATATCTAGGCAGGGAAGTCCGCTCAATCGGCTGAGATTCCGCGGCATGCACGACCTACAGATCGCGTCAACCAGATGAATGCAAAACGGGTGCTCAAGGCTCTCGACCAGGTCATCGCGGAGCTTCCAGGTGGTGGCGAACTCCGCGATGGCCAGCGCCAGATGACCGAGGCAGTTGCCGATGCGATTGCGACCGGTCGTCATCTGGTCGTGCGTGCCGGGACTGGTACGGGAAAGTCTCTTGCCTATCTCGTGCCCGCAGTCCATGCCAAGAAAAAGGTTGTCATCGCGACCGCAACCAAGTCTTTGCAGCACCAGCTCGGGGACAAGGACCTTCCGAGCCTTCTCGCAACCGGGGTCACAGATTTTGATTTTGCAATATTGAAGGGCCGTTCGAACTATCTGTGTCGTCAACGCCTTCGTGAGGCAAAAGAGAGTGGTCGACAAGAGGAGTTCGTACCAAGCGAAGAGACGGGAGGGGAGGCAGATCTTCAGTGGTCGCGACCCGAACAGGCGAGGGCGATCGCGGACTGGGCTGAGTCAACGACGACGGGAGATCAGGCAGAGCTTGACTTCGAGCCCGATGCCCGTGTCTGGAGTTCGTTCAGCGTCAGCCCGGAGGAGTGCCCCGGTGCCTTTCAGTGTCCCTCTGGAGGAAGCTGTTTTGCAGAGATCGCGCGTCAACGAGCCGCAGAGGCTGACATTGTTGTGGTCAACATCCATCTGCTCGGTGCCCATCTGGCGAGTGGGGGAACGGTGCTTCCCGAGCACAATGTGCTCATCGTGGATGAGGCACATGAACTCGAAGAGATACTGAGCAAAAGTCTCGGTGTTTCGATCAGCGCGGGGCGCCTGCGAGCTGTCGCGGCACTTGCACGTGGTGGGCGCTCTTCGAAGGAGCGCAAGGCGACCGAGGAGGTCGACCAGGCTGCGCTCCTCGTGCTCGACAGTGCGAGTGATGTCGAGCGCGCACTAGTCGCAAGATCAGGAGAACGTGTTGAGTTCGCATCAGATCAAGAGTTCGCGCGCGTTATCGAGACCGTTGCCTTTCGTCTCGAGCGACTCGACGCTTTGGTGCGCAAACATTCGCGCACAGATGACGGTGTGGAGAATCCGAGATCCCAGCGGGCCCTCTCTGCACTTGCCCGGCTGCGAAATGATCTTGCCCTCGCACAGGCACACAGTGATGACCAGGTTGCCTGGATTGAATTTGGTGCTCGGCCGTCTCTTGAGATCGCTCCGATTGACATTGCCCCCGTCCTCTCATCCGGTCTGTTTGAAAAGATGCCGGTGATCCTGACAAGCGCCACGGTGCCACTCGGTCTTGCGGTGCGAGTTGGGGCAAAGCCTGAGATGACCGACGCAATCGATGTGGGAAGTCCGTTCAACTTTGATGAACAGGCGATGCTCTATTGCGCTGCGCACCTTCCCGACCGGAGGGACCCCAGCTCAGAGGAGGCAATGGTCAAGGAGATCACCGCGCTTGTCGAAGCAGCAGGTGGTCGTGCGTTGGTGCTCTTCACCGCGCGTTCGGTGATGGAACGTGTCGGAGCCGCGGTTCGGGAGCGAATCTCACTTCCCATCCTCATCCAGGGTGAGCGAGCCAAGTCGGCGCTGATGGCTGCTTTGCGCGAAGAGGCGCAGGTGAGTCTGTTCGCGACCATGGGATTCTGGCAGGGTGTCGATGTTCCGGGTGCCGCACTCTCTCTCGTCATCATCGACCGGATCCCCTTTGGAAGACCCGATGATCCGCTCCTCAAAGCGCGACGGGCACGGGCGGGAAGCAGTGCCTTTCGCGTGATCGATCTCCCGAAGGCGGCGAGTCTGCTCGCGCAAGGCTCTGGGCGTCTGATTCGCTCCGCGACCGATCGCGGTGTTGTCGCAGTGCTCGATCCGAGACTTGCAACCGCGTCATATCGCTGGGAGCTGATCCGAGCGCTTCCGCCAATGCGCCGCACACGAGATCGTGCTGAGGCAGAGGCGTTCTTGCGCGAGATCGACAGTCTCGCGAGATCAGAAAAGGCTGGGCGCTCGGGTCATCAGTAGCCGAGGCGCTCGATGATATCGAGCCGCTTTTGCCAGTCGCGCTCGACTCTGACGATGAGATCGAGATAGGCACCCTCTGGGAGCTGGGCACGGGCCGCCATGCCAGCCGCCTTGATCACAGAACCACCCCTGCCAACGACGATTGCTTTCTGCGATTCGCGCTCGACGAGAATCTCACAGCGGATGTAGGGCCACTCCCATTCGGTGACGCGACATGCGATTGAGTGGGGGAGTTCCTCACGGGCGTTGCGCAACAGCTGTTCGCGTACGAGCTCTGCGACAAAGAAGGCATCGGGCACATCTCGGACCATTCCGGTCGGGTAGTACCTCGGGCCCTCTGGAAGATTCACAGAGAGGTAGTTGACCAGACCCTTGACACCCTTGCCGGTCTTCGCGGAGATGGGGAAGTACTCCGCCTTGTCAAGGCCGAGCTCTTGTGCTGCCCGGGTGAGCTGCTCGATGAGGGTGTTTTCTCTGGTCGCGTCGATCTTGTTGATCACGACGACTGAGTCTTTGGGAAGTTGTGCGGCGATGAAACGATCTCCTGGTCCGATCTTTGCGCCCGCGTCGATGACGAGGATGCAGATATCGACGTCACCAAATGCCTGCGTCGCCGTTGAGTTGAGGCGAGTACCGAGGGCAGATCGTGGACGATGTATTCCCGGAGTATCGACGAAGACCATCTGGAAGTCATCTCCGTTGAGCACGCCCCGCACGCTGGTACGTGTGGTGTTCGGAGTCGAGGAGGTGATCGAGACCTTCTCGCCGAGGATCTGGTTGATCAGTGTCGATTTTCCGACATTGGGTCTTCCGACAATCGAGACGAATCCCGACCGGAAGTGCTCGTCATCGCGGTCGACGCCGATCTTTGCGGGATCGACCTCGCGGTCCGCGGGAAGACTTGCGATGAAATTTTCGTAATCACTCATTGTCTGTTGCCTGATCTCGGCCTGTCGACGGGGCGTTGCGGAAGTACTGGTTGAGCAGTTCCTGTTCGCGCGCCTCCATTTTCTCGGCCTCGGCGACGATCTCATGGTCCATGCCAAGCAGGTGCAAGATTCCATGGACCAACAAGAGCGCCAACTCCTCGTCATAAGAGCCGGTGTGTCCAGGTGCGTTGCGAAAGGCAACCTCTGGGCAGATGATGATGTCGCCGAGCAGCAGCGGCATCTCCTCTTCCCTGGTGCTTGATCCCGGTCCGGTCCCGCCGTTGTCTGGCATGCGCCCAGACAACACGGGTTCGTCCTCGATCGGGAATGAGAGGACATCGGTCGGTCCATCATGCGCGAGGAACTGCTTGTTGTGCGCTGCAATCGTTGTCTCGTCGACAAAGATCACCGAGAGTTCAGCCTCTCGCTTGATCCCCTCGGCGAGCAGAACTACACGCGCGAATTCCGCGAGACGGTGCGCATCGACAGGTCGATCACTCTGCTCGTCGGCAACAAAGACGTCGACACTCACGGCATCTCAAGGTTGTTCTCGTCAAAGTT
>DATLTI010000182.1:0-1643 GCA_035533675.1 Acidimicrobiales bacterium
TGGGGCACGCCAATGCTGCGACCACGCTTTCGGTCTACGCCCACTGGGTTGAGGCAAGCGACCAGGAAGCTGCGACTGTCATGGGCCTTCTTCTGCCTCAGTCGAAGCCGAAGGTTTAGCGGTCGTCATGCAAGGAAGTTATGCACCTCTAGTTGATACTGCAAAGTTAATCGTTAGTGATATACTACGAAGTATGCCTAAGCAGTCGACAGCGATGAAGATCGCACGAATCACTGTTGACCAATGGGGTCTAATCACTCGTCAACAGGCGAGACATGCAGGCATCCCACCCGCCACGCTGGCACGAATGATTGCCTCAGGGACCCTCGAACGAGTCACTCAAGGCGTATACCTTGCTGCCGGAAGCCCTCGACCTAATCACCTCGAACTTCGCGCTGCTTACCTACAACTTGAACCGGGCGTGCCCGCTTGGCGTCGAGTTCCAAGTAGTGGGGTTGTGTCTCATCGATCAGCCGCTTCGCTGTACGATCTTGGCCACCTCACAGCCGACGTTCATGAATTCACGTTTGAAACTCGTCGACAGACTCGACTCGACGACGTGCGTCTGCACAAACTTCCACTCGAGGAATCGGAATGTATAACGCTGCACGGAATGTTTGTCACTCGACCATCTCGAATCGTCGCAGATCTCCTTCGAGAGAACGAAGACTTCGAAGCGGTGGCACAGATTACGGTCGAGGCAATTAAGGAAGTGAAGGATTACCTTCCAAACTTTGTTGTCGAGCTCAATCGAGTTGCGACCCGCGCGGGAGAGGACGCGGGAAACGGCCGTGCAGTACTTCGTCGTCTCGTGGACGTTGCGGGAGACGAAGAACTTATCTCTCAATTCGAGATCTTTGATGAGCCAATGGCGAAGCGTACGTGAACGTCTCTCAGTACGGCTCCCCTGAGGCGTTCCGCACCGCACTGACCGCTCGACTACGAGAACGGTCGAAAGCAAGCAAGTGGACTCTGGTCCAGTTGCAACGCCAGTTCGCCTACGACCGCTTTCTGGAACGTCTTTACTTTGAGGATGACGGTTGGATACTCAAAGGCGCCACGGCGTTGCTCGCACGCAATATCGGCGTACGAGGGAGCCTTGATCTCGACCTCTACATGCCGGCGACACATGAAATTGCTGAGGCAATCGTTAGACGAGCAGCCCAATTACCAATCGACTGGATGCGATTCGAGGTTGGACTATCAAAACCAATGAAGGTTGGCATCCGACTTAGCATCACTGCGTCCATTGGATCCACTCGGTGGGTGGGCTTTCCGATCGATATTGTTGGCGGTGAGTTGAACATCACGGGTGCACCAGATGACGTGCCGGCCTTGGCGCGAGGAATAATGCCTGACATAGCTCAGCGCGGTTATCGCGTCTATCCAATTGTTGATCACGTTGCTGACAAAGTGGCTGCGACCTACGAGGTCTATGGAGCGAGTGGACAGGTCTCGACCCGGTATCGCGACCTCGTCGATCTCGTAGCAATCATCTCAGGAGTTTCCATCAAAGCTGAACACCAAGCGCGCGCGCTCATGTCAGAATTCAAGAGGCGTTCACTCGAGTTTCCTACCGCTTTCGCGGTGCCAGATCGACAAGCATGGGAGCGAGGCTACCGATTAGAGTGCGCACAATCGCT
>DATLTI010000183.1:0-7006 GCA_035533675.1 Acidimicrobiales bacterium
GCAGTTCATCAAATCCGCACTTGCAGGACTGTTCGACCAGAGCCAGCCCTTTGGCCGCTTCGCGCTTGTCCATGTCATCCAGGCTGGCGCGAGTGGACTGGTCACGATATCGCTTGCAGGATCGCTGTTCTTTTCGATTTCGCCGAATGCTGCAAAAAGCAAAGTGCTGCTCTATCTGGTGCTGACAATCGCTCCGTTCGCGCTTGTCGGCCCGGCGCTCAGTCCTTTGCTCGATCGAGGCCAACAGGCTCGACGTACAAGTGTCGCGGTCGCAATGGGCGGCTCCGCGTTGATCTGTCTCGGCATGGCCGCGAACATCCGTGATCTCCTGCTGTTTCCCGAGGCTTTTGTCGTACTTGTGCTCGCCAAGCTCTATGTCGTCGCGCGAGCAGCGATAGTGCCAGAGATGGTCGCAGACGAAGACGATCTCGCGTCGACGAACGCAAAGCTCGCGGTGCTTGCATCACTTGCAGGCTTTGCGATGATGCCCTTTGGGCTTGGACTCTTGAAACTCGGTGCTCCCTGGGTACTCCGGTTCGCGGCGATTGTCTTTTTGCTTGGAACATTCAGCGCACTCCGTCTTCCACGGCCCCACCGCGTGACGATCTCAAAAGACGCCTCCGGGTATTCGAGAAAGCGACCAAACCGACACCGTCCCGCTACCTATTACGAGGTCGCCAGAGCCCGTAGGGGACTTGGACTGCCGATCTATCCCAGTGGCGTGCTCGCGGGGGTGAACGCAATGTCAGTTGCGCGCGCCTCGGTTGGCTTTGTTGCATTCTTCCTCGCGTTTACACTGCGGCGCGCGCATGCTTCGACCTGGTGGTTCGGATTGTTTATTGTTGCAAGCGCTGCGGGATCATTGATCGGCTCGATCATCGTGCCGAGACTTCGGAGGGTGCTCACCGAGCGGCAGATCATCATCTTCGCCCTTGGCCTGATTGCCCTTGGAGGCTTGGGTGCGGGGGCCATCAATGGCCGGTGGTCCCAGATCTTGTTGACCTTTGTCGTTGGGATCGGACCGACCTCTGCGCGAGCAGCGCTTGACTCGATTGTGCAGCACAACGTTCCTCCGGCACTGCTTGGTCGCACCTTTGGGCGCATCGAGACGAGGCTGCAGCTGATCTGGGTGATCGCCTCGTTGCTTGGCGTGCTTGTTCCATTCCCGATGAGGATCGGAGACGGCGTGGTCGCGGTGACCTGCTTGCTGAGTCTGTTCATCTATGTCACCAACGCGAAGATCTCACCAAAACCAAGTCGTATTGCACCGCGTTCGCCGCAATAGCGGCGGCGCGAATGGGCCTACCAGCCCACACTCCCGTCGATGAGCTCGCGGATCAGGTCTGCGTGACCGTTGTGGCGCGCGTACTCCTCGATCATGTGCGTGTAGACCCACCGCAAAGAGCATGGCTGACCGCGCCGTTTGCCGGTGTCATCGAGCGAGCGGGCGCTGGCTATTCTCCGGCTCGTGTCGCACTCGGAGCGCCACGCGAAGAGGTCGTCGCTCCAGACCGCGTTGTCGAGTGGCTCGAGTTCGCTGTCCTCGCGGCTGGGGTCGAACCAGATGAAGGGCACAGAGGGATCGCTGGCGAGTACGCGCGAAAACCAGTTCCTCTCGACCTCGGCCACGTGGCGTACGAGGCCGTGAAGTGAGAGCTTCGAGGAGCCGATCGGCCTTGACTTTCGCGCGTCGTCTTCGAGACCGTCGCATTTTAAGAAAAGCGTCTCGCGATGAAACTCGAGCCACCCCTCGAGCATCGCTCGTTCATCGAGGAGATACCCGGGCTCGATGCGCGAAGGACTGATGAGATCGTCAACCATGTGCTGCCTCCGAGTGTGAACGACATGACCGCCGAGGCAAATCTACCGCTCACTCGGACAACAGGTTGAGGGCACCCTCTTGGAGAGATCCAGTGCGATGAGGACTTTGCTCATGCGGAAGATGTTTTGTCTGGTCGTATCTGTTCGCACGGTTTCGAGGAGGATTCGAGTTCGGCGCTGAGCCCGTCGTTCTGACGATTGGTCCTATCCTTGCGCTCCGGTCACCATGGTTATGGGTCACAAGCTTGTCTACGGTTCTATTTTGCATCTCTTTATTCGTAACGGTGGCTGTGGTTGGCCTCGTTGAGCTAAAGGCCAGCGGGCTCGCGCGGTTGGACCTCTGTGTCCGGAGCGCTGACGGTCGCGATAACTGCCGGCCGATACTTGGGACCGGTACTCTCTGGCGTACTTTCCGATGAGGCTCTTTGGCTCGACAGCGCTCAGTTCGTATCCGTGTCTCCACTCGAAGTGGGCATCATTGTTGTGTGCACCAAGCGCATCTCGGATGTGGCAATGTCACAGCGAATCGGTGCGCGATGATTCCGCATGTGAGTCTGCCGAGTGAACTCCCTATCGTCCAAGCCCCGATGGCGGGCGGACCCTCTACTCCCGAATTAACGGCCGCCGTCGCTGAAGCGGGCGCGTACGGATTTGTCGCCGCCGGTTATCTGACGGCCGAAGAGCTTCATAGCGCCATTGAGGCGACACGCATGTTGACGAATGCACCGTTTGGCGTGAATCTTTTCGTACCATCCACACCGGGAAATGCTGAGGAGGTCGTCGCCTATGCCAGATTGATCAAGCCAGAGGCAGAGCGCTTCGGTATAGCGCTCGGCGAACCTCGCTGGGAGGACGATGCTTACGAAGCCAAACTCGACGTCGTTGAATCAGACCATGTACATCTCGTGAGCTTCACCTTTGGTTGTCCGGCGTGGGAGGTCGTCGACCGACTACATCGAGCCAACTGCCAGGTTGCCATTACGGTCACGTCGGTGTCCGAAGCTCAACTGGCGATAGAGGTCGGCGCAGACCTACTTGTTGTACAGGGCACTGAGGCCGGCGGCCACCAGGGTAGTTTCGCTGACCTCGACGCCAACTACCGACCCCTCTTGTCGGTGCTCGCGGAGATTCGAGAGACGACTTTTGTCTCCGTGATTGGTACCGGTGGAGTCATGACCGGGCGCGACGCTGCTGCAGTGCTCCGCGCTGGAGCGATAGCCGTCCAGCTCGGTACTGCGTTGTTATGTACGCCCGAAGCGGGAACTTCGCTCCCATATCGTAGGGCGTTGCTCGATGCGCCCTACCCCGACACGATCGTCACGCGTGCCTACAGCGGTCGTTTTGCTCGCGGGTTGGCAAATCGGTTCGCGCTTGAATACGACGGTCAAGCCCCGCAGGCGTACCCTGAAGTGCACCACCTCACTCGCCCAATTCGAGTCGCGGCCACCCGCGTCAGCGACGCCAGCGTGCCAAATCTCTGGGCCGGTACTGGCTGGCGTCAGTTGACCTCCGAGCCGGCCGCGACGATCATCCGCCGCATTGCGAGAGAGGCCCAGCACTCAATTTAGCTATCAACGCCAATTATCGACGCCTCGATGATGATTTCCGTGCTCGCGAGGAAAAGGGCGCGGGCCGAGGTACCAGTGCCAGGAGGACCATGGGGTGTCTAGGAGGCTTGGTTGAGCCGGTCCTCGAGGGCGTTGAGTTGGTCGGTGACCGTCTGTGGAACGTGGACTCCAAAGGTGTCGAAGTATTCGCGGATCAGTGGGACCTCTGCCCTCCACTCCTCGACGTTGATCTTCAACAGCTCGGCCATGTCATCAGGCGAGACATCGAGACCCTCCGTGCTGATCGAACCCGGCGCCGGGATGTTGCCGATCGGAGTGCCGACTGCCTCGCCGCGTCCTGCACAGCGCTCGAAGATCCACTCGAGCACGCGCGAATTCTCTCCGAAACCGGGCCAGAGGAACTTACCCTCTGCGCTCTTTCGGAACCAGTTGACGTAGAAGATCTTTGGAAGCTTGTCCTCATCGACACGATCGGCAAATGAGAGCCAGTGTCCCCAGTAATCGGCCATGTTGTAGCCACAGAAGGGGAGCATCGCGAAGGGGTCACGCCTCAGATTGCCAACTGCACCAGCAGCAGCAGCGGTGGTTTCAGAGGACATCATCGACCCCAAAAAGACGCCATGGGACCAGTCGAATGCCTCATTGACGAGTGGGATCGTTGTAGCCCTTCGTCCTCCGAACATGATCGCCGAGATCGGCACACCCTCGGGGTCATCCCACTCGTGCGCAATCGCGGGGTCCTGGCTCGCGTACGCGGTGAAGCGGGAGTTCGGATGCGCAGCTGGAGTCTTTGACTCAGGAGTCCAGTCCGCTCCAGTCCAGTCGGTCAGGTGATCAGGGAGCTCCTTGGTGAGGCCCTCCCACCAGACATCGCCGTCATCGGTGAGCGCGGTGTTGGTAAAGATCGTGTTCGCGCCAAGTGTCAGGATCGCGTTCGGGTTGGTGTCTATGTTGGTGCCAGGGGCAACGCCGAAGAATCCATATTCTGGGTTGATCGCGCGCAACATGCCATCCGCGCCGATCTTCATCCAGCAGATGTCGTCGCCGATCGTTTCGACCTTCCACTCCGGGAGTGTCGGCACGAGCATCGCGAGATTCGTCTTGCCACAGGCTGAGGGAAAGGCGCCGGTGATGTAGCGAACGTCGCCCTTTGGCGAGGTGAGCTTCAAGATCAACATGTGCTCTGCGAGCCATCCCTCGTCGCGCGCCTGCGCAGACGCGATACGAAGGGCGAGGCATTTCTTTCCCAACAGGGCGTTGCCGCCATAACCAGAGCCAAACGACCAGATCTCGCGTGTCTCCGGGAAGTGCGAGATGTAGAGGTTGTCCGGGTTGCACGGCCAGGGAACGTCGATTTCGCCATCTTCGAGCGGCGCGCCGACCGAGTGGAGACAGGGGATGAACTCTCCGTTCTCACCGAGTGTCTCAAGGATAGCGTTGCCCATACGGGTCATGATCTTCATGCTCACCGCGACGTAGGCAGAGTCAGTGATCTCGACGCCGATCTTGGCGATCGGTGAACCAAGCGGGCCCATCGAGAAGGGAACGACGTACATCGTCCGACCGCGCATCGAGCCCTCAAAGAGTCCATTGAGAATCGAGCGCATCTCATCTGGTTCCATCCAGTTGTTGTTTGGTCCAGCATCTTCTTCGTCGACCGGGCAGACATAGGTGCGCTGTTCAACGCGGGCCACGTCTCGGGTATCAGAGCGTGCCCAGTAGCTGTTTGGACGCTTTGCATCAGAGAGCTTGGTGAAGGTTCCGTTCTTGACGAGCAGATCACAGAGTTCGTCGTATTCCTCGGCCGATCCGTCACACCAGTGGATGTCGCGTGGCTGGGTCAGTTTCGCAAACTCATCGACCCATGCGAGAAGTTGTTGATGTTTGGTGGGCGGCATCTTGTGATCCTTTTCCTCGCTCCATGTTGATAGAGCGTTGATTCGTCGTAGGTGCTGTGAATGTGCTTGCCTCGCCTCGCCCCCCACGGGCACTCTCCATACGATAACAAGAGCGTTTACCCCCGAGTGACGCTGCGTTCATCTCTGATGAAGATGGTGTTTATCGTTGCCCATCGACCGGCGCAGACGCCAATCGCCCCGAAAGACGCAGGCTAACGACCCACGTAGGCCATTAGCCTGTGTCGCGTGCAGAATCGTCCAGAACGCGAGCGAGACATGCTTGCCCACCTTGTCGCGCGCTACGGGGCTGCTCCACCCGGGCAGATCTGGGCGGGAGACGACGCGGCGCTTGTCGCTGCGTTGTCGCGCCCACTGATTTCGACCGATCTTGTCGTCGAAGGCGTGCATGTCGATCGCCGGTTCTGTGCATTTGCTGACATGGGCTTCAAGGCCGTGAGCGTCAACGTGAGCGACATCGCTGCAATGGGCGGAGAACCAAGGGCGATTGTTGTCGCGATCGCCGGTGCAACGGGAGCAGAGATCCGCGAAATCATGCGCGGCGCAGAGGAGGCGGCGAATCGTTATGGCTGTGACATCGTCGGCGGGGACCTCACCAACTCCGCGACGCTCGTCATCTCGGTCACCGCACTCGGCGAATGTGTGAATCAGCCGATCCGGCGAAGCGGAGCGCGAGTCGGCGACATTGTCTACGTCACTGGCCCACTTGGAGCCTCAAGTGCTGGACTTCGCGAGCTACGGAAAGACCCAACAGCAGCGAGTCCTTGTGTCGAGGCCTATCGGAGGCCCGTCGCGCGTACCGCCGAGGGTCTCCTGCTCGGCGCTATCGGCGCGCATGCAGCGGTTGATTGTTCTGACGGACTCGCAAACGCGGTGCATCTTCTCGCACAATGTTCCGGGCTACGGATCGTGCTGGAATCACTCCCGGCAGCCGACGGGGCCACGAGAAAAGATGTGCTTGAGGGAGGCGAAGACTATGAACTCGTCTTTAGTTTGTCGGAGGTTTTCGCAATTACAGACAGGTTCGTCGCGAACGGGTTTGGCGCGCCAATCCGTGTCGGCACCGTGGCGAGCGGACCGGCGTTCGTTGAATTCGAGGGTGGGGCGCTTGAGTCGAGGGGATTTGAGCATCACCTCGGAGCGATTCAGTAGGGCAGTGGCTGGTCGAGTGCTATTAACGCACCGATATTGAAATAAGGGTGCGTTAATAGAAGACGAAGCCAAGATGCCCAAAGCGAGCCAAATCGGGTCGCCACACGGGAGAAGGTATTGGTGAATACCTTTGAGAGCGAGTGGCAGCAGCAGGTCGTCTTGAAGTTCAACCGTGGGACGGTCAGTAGTCCGTTCGGTTAGGAGTTCGTCTGGGTAATGAAGGTACGGCGAAGCGGCTTGGTCACCTTGCCGGCGCGAATGCACGAGGTGCAGACGTTGATGCGCTTGGTCGAACCTTTGACGACGGCGCGCACACGCTGGATATTGGGATTCCAGCGTCTTTTGGTACGACGGTGCGAGTGCGACACGTTCATACCAAAACTCGGGTGTTTTCCACAGATTTCACAAACCGCTGCCATGACGGACCTGCACCTCGCTCGAAGTTCGCACACCCTCGGCATGCGATTGTCACCGATGGTTCCTGATCCGATTGGACCCGAACCGCCCCGATGACCGGTCCGCAAGATTACCATCCTTGCGAATGGGACT
>DATLTI010000184.1:0-8977 GCA_035533675.1 Acidimicrobiales bacterium
AGGTTCTCCAAGGTCTTGGAGGCGCCGATCATCGAGATGCAGGTCCTCAAGGTCACGATCCACATGGTCGTGATCGCCTCGTTCGGCGAGGATAGACATAAGCGAAATCGCACAGGAGGGTGATGCTCGCACATTCCCATCTTGGCACAATCCCATCAACTGCGTTCGGACAAAACTATTAATTCCAAGAGAGGTCGTTCTCAATCTTGTGCGCCTCGGCTTTTCGGTCGCGGTCGTTGCAATTGTCGCAATCATATCGATTGGCGTTTTGGTGATTGTAACCCAGAGCGGGCAGAAAGCGACGCAGAGCCAGAGTAGCACCGAGCAGTCATCAAGCAGTAGCACTCAGCTCTTGCCAGGCCAAACTAGCTCCCAAGGAGCGCCACCCGTGAACATGACGGCAGAGACCTCTACCGTCTGTCAAACGGGGGTTCTCATTTACAATGGTGCTAGTAACCAACCCGGATACGAATCAACCGAAGTCTCGTGCTACACCACTACCACGGAGTCGTTTGGCAACCTGACTCTTGGGTTGAGGAACGACATCTCTTACTCTTTGCCGGCGAACTTTCTCGAAAACTCGACAATTACGTCGCGCATCCTAGGCTCGTTTTATCACACGCTCATGTACTTGAACTACAACGGCTCCAACCCTACGGACGCGTCCGCGGTGTTCAATGTCACAGGAACACAGGTAGTACAAGGCAACTGGACCAATGGATACCACATTACATACACCAACAACGAACTCGTGAATGTCTCTGTGGCCCTTACAGCCGCATCAACCTATACGATCACCCACGTTGCTCAGTACCCTCTGCCCGACCGAAGCTATACAGACACGTATACGTCGCAGCAGCAGCAAGATATTCTGGCAGCACTTTCGAACAGCACAGTGCGATCGGACATGGCAGGCACTCAATACTACGTTTATGCCGTCAATCTCCATAACACTGCTAGCACAATACAAGTCGCCTTCTTCCAGGTCGATAGTCAAAATGCGGTGGCCGCGAACCTGGATGTTACCACGTTGAAAGTTGTCCAGGTCTTCACTTACAAATGGGACTTCATTGGCCCTTAATCCGAAGTTCGCTGCTCTGGCTAGGTAAGACGTCTCGCTGGACTCCGCTGATTCTAGATATCGATTGTGAAGCGCTGCTCGATAATTTTGCGGCAGGTCAGTGCCATTTCTTGGTCCGATGGGTCGCGGTTCCCGGCGGGGACTCCACCCAAGCGTCCTGGGAGGCGGCCTCCATCGAGAGGTCTGGAAAGCACCCAAATGGGTCCTCAAATCCCGGCCGGGCATGATCGGTGTTACCGCCAACCGATTTGAACAAAGTGGTTGGTTCCTTCGGGCCCGAATCCTTGGCCTCGTCAGCAGTTTGACGGTTTAGAAACAGGGGTGTTTTTAACAGAGGTCAACGTTAGACTTGTAGCAATGGAGCCTAATGCGCCTACTGATGCTAAGGTCCAGACTCCCCGGGGTCCGGACACCCCCCGGTCCACAACTTTCGAGCTTAATTTGAGCTATTTGCTCCTAAATAGGCTTAATTCAAGCTTATTTGGTAATCGGCTTTCAGATGGCACCGGGGTTCGAATCCCACCTGGCCTGTAACGATCTCAGAAAACCGTCGAGGCGGTATGCGCGAGGGACACGCCTTAGCTCAGGAGAGAGCCGTTATTATGGCCCGGGCGTCATACGTAAGAGTCTGAGCCTGGCTCTGCGTTATCGCCTTTCCTGTCTGTGCGTTCACTTCGTTGATGAATGCGTTGAGCTGATTCACGGCGGCGTTATCGTTCCCTCTGTTGATTGAGCTTAGTGCTGCGGACAGCTTGGAGACTAGGCTGTTCGCAGTACCGCCGGGGAGGTTCATGCTATTCACCAGGCTGGTCAGACTGGAGGTTGATTGGGGAGGGGTCTGGACCGTGAACGGCTCGCATGAGCCGCTGGTGCCTGACACGTAGTTGGTATCTCCGCTGTATGCGCTGGCCTGGAAGCTGTAAGTTCCAGACGCCAGGTTGGGCGACACGTCCGGAGAGGAGCTGCCTAGCGACACGCCCGTGTACGTTTGGATCGGGGTGCCGGTGCACGAGCCACCGGGGTACAAAGTGATCGTCACGGTGCCGGTCGGTGTGAATCCAGTGACTCCGGTCGCAGTCGCCTCGTCGCTGACCGCTGCGCCCAAAACCGGGTCGGTACCGGCGTTGAGAGTCGTGGAGATCGTGGCGGTGGCCTTGATGACCGTCAGCAGCTCGCATGCACCAGTCGGCGAGGCGTTGTAGTTCGAGTCGCCGCTGTAGCTGGCCGAATAGCTGTATGAGCCACCTGCCAGTGTCTGTGATGAAGAGTTCGGCATGCTGCCATCAGCGCTCAAAGGCGCGGTCTGCGTGGTGGAAGCGCCGGTGCACGAACCGCTGGCGGAGTAGAACGCGTAGGTGACCGTACCAGTCGGAGCGAAGCCCGTGACCGTCCCACCTATCTTGGCGGTATCGAATGTTGCCGTGCCAAGCGCGTTGGACGCGCCAGGCTCGACCGTCGTGGTGACAGTCGTGGAGGCCTTGGATACCGTGAAGGGCTCGCACGCGCCAGTGGCGCTCAGGTAGTTGCTGTCGCCGCCGTAGCTGGCAGAATAGCTGTACGACCCTGCCGCCAGGATCTGCGATGCAGAGTTAGGGACCGAGCCGTCGCCATTGAGGGTTACCGTGGTTGCTGTCGGCGTGCCGCTGCAGCTCGCACTCGCGTAGAAGTCGTAGGTTACGGTGCCGGACGGAGTGAAGCCGCTCACCTGGTCTCCTATCGACGCAGTGTCGCTGACCGATGTCCAGACCATGGGCGAGGTCGTGGGGCTAATCGCCGTTGCGATTACTGCTGTGGCCTTGTTTACAGTGAAGGGTTCACATGCAGAAGACGATGCCAAGTAGTTGGTGTCGCCTCCGTATGCTGCCTTGTAGCTGTATGAGCCGGCGGAAAGCGCAGCGGTGGAGGAAGAGCCGGGCACAATCCCTCCTGAGAACGTCACCGACTGGGTCGTCGGCGTTCCGGAGCATGTTGGGCCTCCGTAGAACGAATAGGTCACGGAGCCCGTGGGCGTGAAGCCCAGCACGCCAGTGACAGCGGAAGTGTCATGGGCCATCGATCCAGTGACATCGGCACCGCTCCAGAGGGAGCTTGTCGAGTCGTAGACACCAGATAAAGTGCTCGATGGAGCTTGCGCGACGCTGAACGCTTCGCACGTGACCGTGGACCCTAAGTAGTTTGAGTCTCCTGAATACGACGCCTGGAACCCATACGATCCCGCGGCGAGTTTTGCGGTGGATGGAGATGGCGGCACAGAACCGCCCGCGAGCGTCTCAGTCTGGGTCGTGGACGCAGTTCCTGAACAGGAGTTGCTCGCGTAGAGCTGGTAGCTCACTGTCCCCGTGGGGGCGAAACCCGTCGTCCCCGTAACAGTGGAAGTATCATAAGCTGAGGACCCGGTGACTTCCGTCCCCAGCCAAGCGGCGCTAGTTGAAGAGTCGAAGACGGTTGATGCCGTCGTCGGCGTCGCCTTGGCCACGGAGAATGCCTCGCATACGCCAGTGGATGGTTTGTAGTTCAAATCCCCTGCGTACGACGCGCTGTAGCCATACTGGCCTGCCGCGAGAGCGGCTGTTGGTGCAGACTGGGGGACAAGACCGGCACTGAGGGTAACTGCCTGTGTCACTGAAGCCGGGCCGCTGCAGACTCCGTTCGCGAAGAAGTAGTAGGTCACCGTTCCCATGGGAGTGAGCCCCGAGATTCCAGTGACCGTTGCTGTGTCGTAGAAGGAAGAACCCGTCACTTCGGTTCCTGAAGGAGGTGAATTTGTGGCGTGGTTGATCACCTGGGAGGTGACCGAGGATGAGGCTTGATTGATCGTGAAGCTGGCCGAGAGGTAGTCCGTCGTGCTGAGGCCCTGGTAGACCAGCACGAAGTAGGAGCCTGATGGCGTGCTAGGCGGCACGGCGAGGGTCGAGGAGAAGGCCCCGTCGTAGGATGGGCCCGCGGAGATGACGTAACCTCCGGTCGTGATAAAGCAGCCAGACGTCAAAGTGGGCGAGGTGCTGAGGCACGCGGTGTAGACGGCAGGCGCGAAGCCGGTCCCCGTCACCGTGATGGTCGTGCCGGTGTAGGCGCCGACCAATGTTGATGAGAGCTTGAGCGAAGGGGGAAGTGTCACTACACTAAGTGGCTCGCAGGCACTCGTCGCCGCAGAATCAAACGAATCACCGCTATAGACCGACTCCCAGCCATACGAGCCTCCTGTCGAGAACGTCACGCTCTGCGAGTTCGGCACGGAGTCGTCGGTCACTGATACAGAGCTTCCCACGAGAGTGGGAGATCCAGCGCACGAGCCGGAGGCAAAGTACTCGTACTGGACCGTTCCACTCGCGCCGGCGTAGGCCCCCGATATCGTCGCCGAGTCGGTCACTGAGTTACCAGTAGAAATGGACGTTGCGGAGAGCGAGGTCGAGACCGTCGTCGCTGCAGGGGTGCACACCTGGACTGTCTGACCGGTGCTATCGTCGTAGTAGAGGGCCCCGTTGATGGTGGAGCCACAATATTGGTTTAGCTGGTGGTATTGTGCGAATCCTTCGCACCCCCCAGTGCCAAGCGTGCCGAAGAGGTTTATCGTCCCATAGTTGTACCAGACGCCGCCACAGGCGAGGTTGAGGGTGCCATAAACATCCACGGTGCCGTATTGGGTGAAGAAGGAGTCAGCCGTCGAGAATGTGACTTGGACTCCCGGATTGATGATTATCGTCCCGTAGAAGTAGTTGTTGTTGTCATTGATCCCAGGCGGAACGTTCCCTCCCTGCCAGGTCGATGAGCTGGCAAAGTCCCCGCTCGTCGTCGCGATGTAAGTGGGACTCGCGTGCGCGGGGGCGATGTTTGGAGAGCTGAGGGCGACAAAGGCAATGATGCCCAACATCGAAAGGACGATGGCCTTTCTACCAAACTGACCAGACGGGACATGGACTATGAGGCTCAGATAGGAAGCGGCTTGAAGAATGCTCTATAAAAGTGAACCCGAGGTCGGTGCTATACTTGCCCCTAAACCGAGACCCTCCACGAATCAGCACGAACTAGGTTTAATGAAAAGTCTGCGCTGGGAGCAGGACACCTGCGATTTGAATCTAATCACCGACTTCTAACCAAATCCCGTTCGCAGCTTACTCTGGGGCACCTCAGGCCTGGGTGACTGTGGTCTTGCCTCGCGCGACCTCTTGCGAGCACCCCGACAATGGCCATGGAAGCAACCAAGACTACGGAGAGCGCTGTTGTGTTGAACTCGGGGACCGTGCTCGTCTGGCTGGTCGTCGTCGTGACAGTCGTGGAAGGGGAGTTGGTCGTCGTGCTGGTCTCAGTGGTCGTCGAGTTCGGGGAGGTGCTTGTGGTGGTCGAGCCGGTAATGCTGGTGATTGGCAGGGCGCTCCTTAGCTGCGCGATGATTTCGGCTTTTGGCACGGGCGTTGCGACGGTCGTGCCGAGCGAGTAGTATGAGAAGAAGGCCCAATTGATCCCGTTCGCGGCGCAGTAGGCGAGCAGGGAGTTCGAGTCGGCCTGCCAGCTGGGGTCGACTATTGACGCGCAGTTAGGGCCGGTGCACCCCCGCCTCAAAATCGTTGAACTCGCCCATCCATGAAGGGACGCCCCGATTCTCGGCGTTGGCGAGGTATGCCTGCATGTAGGGCTGCGCTGCGCTCCAGGTCACCGCGTAGATGGGGAACGAGTACATGGAGTTCGAGACAGAGGGCGGCGAGGTCATGATGGGCGACTGGGACCATCGAACAATCCTACTGTGGCCAAGTATCTTGTCACTTGGCAGAAGTTTCAGTTTCACCATGAGTGTAGGTTCTGCCACCACAGGTGGGACACCGTGAAGACAGGTAAGATTGGGAGGGCAAAGCTCTAGCTTAGATTTCAAGTCCGGATTTTAACCCACATATGCGTACTTACATCCTGCCCTTGGCACATGCACATTCGTGTCATGAGGGTTGCTGTATTTTTCGAACCTTTCACCGGTTATTGGATACCATTGTCTTATATGAACACCCTAATTATTTTGGGCGAGTCCCCCCGGTCCATTTTTACCTTAATTTGAGCTATTCAAGCCTAGATAAGCTGAATTCGAGCTTATTTGGCAAGTCGCCTTCAGTTGGCAAGGGTTCGAATCCCACCGGGCCCGTTTAGCTCTTCCGAATTCGGCCACCCGCTCCGGATTTATTGCTGCTGAAGGCAAGCCCGATTTCGGCAAGTGCTGCGCTGAAAGTGCCTTCTCCCCAGCTCTCTGCAATCCTGCCGTCCCTGAACCTATAGATTTCATTCTCGGTCCAAGTGATTCTCCTACCCGTCGGATGGATTCCGTTGACTTCCTCAGTGTGGGTCGCTTCCCCTCTCCAGCGCACAGCTATGTAGTCTCTTTCACCAATGATGAGCTCGATTCGAATATGAAAGCCAGACATAGCTTTCATTAGAGTTGAAACGACCTCCTTCAGAGCTTCACGGCCGTTGTAGGGGTCTGGACCATCGTGATCGATGAAACTAGGAGTCATCATCTCCTCTATGGCCCTAACCGTGGTTGCAATGTCGGTTCTACCGACGACCTCCTCGAAGTAATGAAGTACCTTGGCCTTGTTCCCGCTCACGGTGGCCGTAGTTTCGTCAGGAGTCATATGCGGACATCATGAGTCAAAGATTGGAGGCTGAGCTACGACGTCGAACACTGTCACAGGCATGCCCGGCGCGATTATGCTTTCCATCCAAGCTTTCGCTTCTTCAGCCGTTGCCGAGACGAGCTCAGGCGGATGAGTGAGAGTATTATTCTGGATCTTATCAGCAAGGGCGAGCATCGCTCGTGCAGCTTCCAGCCGCTGGTTGTTCCACGCGGCCAGTCCTTCCTCGACTGAACGGGCCGCGTTTAGTTGGTCCGCCAGTGCAACTCCGTCAGCAATCGCGAGGCTCGCCCCCGAAGTCGCCCAGGGCGGGGCGACGTGCGCCGCGTCGCCGACCAGGCAGACCCTGTCTTCAGTCATGCTTGGAACCAGCAACTTGACATTCCGGTGAACCATGATTGCGCCAGCATCGGCTAGCGGGACGAGTTTTTTGGGGTAGTAGGACTCGAAGGTCTCTCGAAGCTTTCTCTTGGCAGCCGTCGATGTCTTTTCCGCTTTGGTGCTCCAACGCTGTGTAACTCCATCTGCATCGGTCAAGAATTCCTTTTGCTCGTCTGCATTGGTCGGTAAGTAGAATATCCATTGGAACATCCTTCCAGCACCCAAGTCGGGAAGGAGATGCCCCAACCACCAGCCGCCCTTGGGTGAGGACGCGAACATTTGCGTGTTGCCACGTTCAAACTTCTGGAGCACAGAAAGCGGGAAGATTCTCTCAACCACTTCCTTCCGGACGAAGCCCCTCAACAGTGTAATGCCAGTATCTTGAGGCTGAACCGAAGGAAAGAGGGAGTTTCGAGTCTGTGAATCGATGCCATCAGCTGCAACCACTAGGTCACTTTCAATCTCGGCGCCACCCTCCAATTGGAGGCGGGGGTGGTCAGCGTAATCTGCGATGCTGACGACACGTGAGTTAGGTCTGTAATCAATTCCTACTGCAGCCTCGGATAGCATCCCTCTCAACCTTGAATATGTAAACGCAGTCAACGAGGTCCTCCACTCCACGCGCACCTTAACGTTCCCATCTCTCACCGACCCATAGCGCCAGCTCCACTCAGGTGTCTTTGGGAGGTTCAGTCCGAGTCTGGCCAGGCCCTCGACGCCGTCGGGCCTCAGTGCGATGCCGGCACCTTCGTCAAGCATCACTGACCTGCGTTCGAGAACCTTGACATTGGCACCGGCATTGTGTAATGCGATGGCTGCTGCCAGACCGCCAATAGATCCACCCACCACGCTCACGCGTAGTCCGCGGCACCATTGCCTTAGTCCGGCCCGACCCGTCTGGCTGCCGGCACCTTCCATGCGGTGAATGTGGATTCGGGGTGTAATTAAGCAGATATGTAATCAATATATAGTATGTTCTCAATACCGATTTGGCTTGTGGCCTCAACTTCAGCATCGCATTGTGCAGGTGTTGATGGAGGGCGAGGCCAGTGGTTATGATATCTACTCCACTCTCCGAAGGAAGGGAATCAAGGCCTGGCCCAACAACGTCTACACTGCCCTCGTCAAGATGGAACGCGACGGTCTCCTAAAGGGGAGATGGGTAGGAGGCCAGGATGGGCACGGGCTCCGGAAGCACCTCTACGCTCTCAACGGCACCGGAGAGAGCAGCCTGAACGAAATCCTGACTGAATCTCTCGACCTACTCATGAGCGCATTTGTAAGGGCCAGCCTGATGAGGGCCAATCGTCCCGAGAACGTCCGAGGCGTTGCCTGGCTTCTTAACATGATAGGGATGGACCGAAGGTCGATGGCGAACAAGAAACTTGTCGTCGCTGTGCCGAGATACAACCCGCTCGTATGTTTCCCGACGATGTTCTACCACCTGAACAGCGTCTATCCTGAGGCCCTAATCTACGTCGTGAGACCTCCGGGAATCAAGTTCGAGGGGGAGAGGACCAACCTGACGTTTCTGGACGGCCACAGGGAGAAGATGCCGCTCAGGGACGGCTTCGCCGATTACGTAATCCTCGAGGGCTTCCCAAGGTCCTCCACGATGGAGAGCACCGTGGCCGAGTGCATGAGGGTGCTCAGAGCCGGCGGCCACCTGTGTACTATGGTCTCCAAAGTCATGACAAAGGAGGAGAAACCGCAATACGTATCGTTCGGAGAATTTGTTTCAAGTCTCTACTATGATCTTCACGATCAAGACAGAATGGTCAGCATGGATGGGCTGAAGAGACTACTTTCATTGCATTTTGGAGAAATAAAGGATGCGGAGGTTCATGGCAACGCTGCCATTTGGGCGATAAACATGCGCGACCTGCTGCAGCCGATTCGC
>DATLTI010000185.1:0-1740 GCA_035533675.1 Acidimicrobiales bacterium
GGCGACTGCGACCTTTGGCCTTGCGGTCAACCGTCGCTGGCAAAACCGCGCCACCCAGGAGTGGGAAGAGGCGACCTCGTTTTTTGATGTCGTCTGCTGGCGTGAGATGGCAGAGAACGTCAGCGAGACCCTGACCAAGGGCGCGCGCGTGATCGTCTCGGGACGCCTTGAACAGCGTTCATGGGAGACCCCTGAAGGCGACAAGCGTTCGCGCGTGGAGGTCATCGCGGACGAGCTTGGACCAAGCCTGCGGTGGGCAACAGCCCAGATCGCAAAGAATGAGCGACGTGGCCCAAGTGAGGGCAACAGCTATGCAAGTGGCGCTCCCCGTGCAGCATCGGGTGCAGCTCCGACATACAACGAAGACGAGGAGCCCTTTTAATGGCGCGTAACAACGACCGGGACCGTTCGACATCGACACGACGAGCCCCGAAAGACACTGGACGTCGGACCAAGAAGAAGGTCTGCATGTTCTGCAAGGACCACATCGACCACATCGACTTCAAAGAGGTCAACCTTCTTCGTAAGTTCATGTCTGACCGAGGCAAGATCCGCGCGCGTCGCGTCTCTGGAAACTGCCAGCAACACCAGCGCGACGTTGCGGTCGCGATCAAGACGGCGCGTGAACTTGCGCTGCTTCCCTACACCCAGCGCACGACAAGCGAGCGTCCTGGTGGTCGTGGAGCTGGACGTGGCCCACGCGAGGGTGGTTACTCGCGTCCAAAGTCTGAAGTAGTCGAAGACGAGAGCGCAATCGAATTGCTCGTGCTCGATAAGCCAGGCGCTGACGAAGAGGAATCTGTTGATCCTGAGGCAGAAGTCGAGCTCGTGGGTGGTGAAGAGGCATGAAGGTTGTCTTGAGAAGTGACGTCGCGGGAGTTGGAAAGCGCGGCGACATCGTCAGTGTCGCTGACGGCTACGCGCGAAATAGCCTGATTCCTTCTGGCAGCGCGATTGCTGCCTCTGAAGGAATCGCCGATCAGGCCGGAAAGATGCGCCGATCACGTGACCTTCGTGATGCCAAAGACCGTGACTCTGCAGAGACAATTGCCCAGCGTCTTGTTCCGATGGTGATCACCATCACTGCGAAGTCTGGACGCGAGGGCAAGCTGTTTGGCTCGGTTACTCCAGCCGACATCGTTGCCGCGGTCGAGCATCAGTCCGGTGCGGTTATTGACCGTCACGCGCTGCTCGCACACGAGCCAATCAAGGAGCTCGGTGAGCATCAGGTTGGTGTACGTCTGCATCACGATGTGACCTTTGAACTGCGTCTTGAGGTCATTCCGGAGTCATAAAGTCGTGTGGTTTTGACGGTAAATCGGCCGATCCATTCCGGTGGCTCGGCCGATTTACAAGTTCTCTGGGGCGGGTTTATCCTCAGTGCAAGATTTGGCTGAAAACGATTGATACACCGTCTCTCTAGTCTCGCAATGTGACGGCAGAGTAACGATTTCAGGAATATGACTGCTCTGTCCGATTGGTATCGAATTGTGGGTTATCCACCAGTCATCCACAGGTATTAATACTCGTCCACACGATTCGTACAGATATCCAGAGTTTTTTTATTGATTCCCAGCCCAAATGGGTAAGGGTGGAGAGCCATGGCACAGAGTACCGAAGACCTGCGCAGGCGCAGTCGAACGACAGCTCCGGTTTCGGTCATTACCGGTCGGATTCCACCGCACAATCTTGAGGCCGAAGAGTCATTGATCGGCGCGATGTTGCTCTCGCGAGATGCGA
>DATLTI010000186.1:0-11952 GCA_035533675.1 Acidimicrobiales bacterium
TCTGCCACCGAGACAATCGCAGTGACGGAGTTCGCGAACTGACGTATTGCCGCGAGACTCTTCGCCTGCCCATGTCCGCCACCGATCGCCACCACCCGCGGGCCATCGGGATTGCGCTCACTCTGGCGCGTCGCAGCACTCACCTTTTCCACCTCGACTGATCGATCACATTGGTCTCGACTACCGCTCGATATCGCGGTGATGCACATTTGAATGAAACCCGAGTTCGTTGATCCTTGCCGCAAGCTCTTCTGCGATTACAACCGAACGATGGTGTCCGCCGGTACAGCCAATCGCGATCGTTAGATATGCCTTGCCCTCTTTCGCATAGGCGGGGAGCAAAAAGGTAAGCAGATCAAACACGCGATCGAGAAACTCCTGGGAATCGTCTGACGCAAGGACAAACTGGCGCACCGGTTCGTCAAGACCTGTGAGGTTGCGGAGTTCGTCGACCCAGTGCGGATTCGCAAGGAATCGACAGTCGAGCACGAGGTCAACATCAAGCGGAAGACCGTGCTTGAAGCCGAATGAAAGGACCGCTGTCTCCATTCCTCCACCCGAACTGTCATCGACGAAGAGATCTGAAAGTCGGCTGCGCAGCTCGTTGATGTTCACCGAACTCGTATCGATCACGACATCGGCGCTTTGGCGAATGTCTTGCAAAAGGGTGCGCTCGGTACGGATCGCGTCAAGCAGCGTCGGCGCTTCGACCGGATGTCGACGTCGCGTCCCCTCAAACCTGCGCACCAGTACCTCATCTGATGAATCAAGGAACAGCATCCGAACTCGTGCTCCCGTCGCACGCAGTGCCGCGACGATTGCGTTCAAGTTTCCGATCGAATCTGGTCCTCCGCGGCCGGTGACAAAACACAGTCGCTCGAGTTCGGAATCGCGTCTTCCTGCAAGCTCGGCAACGCGTCCGATCAATGCCGGAGGGAGGTTGTCGATCACGAACCAGCCAAGATCCTCAAGCGTGGCGGCCGCGCTCGACCTCCCGGCTCCAGAGAGTCCGGTGACGACGAGATACTCAATCACAGCGTTGATTCCTCCCTGTCGTTAGCGACAACTCGATCCAACATCGTGCCAAACTGTCGCTCAGATTGTAGGTCGGGGTCGGTGCTCAAAATACAGAGCGAGCAGGCGTGGAATTGCCGATTCGAGCCCAGGATCAACAGAACCGGCGAGAAAGGCCGGTAATGGGGGCGGCTCAAACATCTCGATCAGCACGAGGTCGCGCCTCGAAAGCGGATTGATATACCGAGAGAGCGGACGATGCGCAAAGGGCAGCGTGACGCCGTTGTCCACCTCTTCAAAGGCCACCCGCTCCTCGAGATATGGTCCGACCCTCCAGTAATGCTCACCGAGAATCTGATCATCAACAAACCCGCTACCGGTGCCTTGATAGAGGGGATGATTGATCAACAAGAAGAACGCGCCGCCGGGACCGAGGACGCGCGTCACCTCTTCAAGAACGCGGTCGACATCCTCGCAGTGTTCAATCGCGAGACAGCACACGACACCGTCGAACGAGCGGTCGGCAAATGGAACCTGCTCCGCCGCGCCCTGTACAAACGCAATTTCTGGCGAGGAGTAGCTTCGCGCGTTCAACAGCTGCTCACAAGAAGAATCAAGACCGATGACCTCGATTGCCCCATTCGCCGCATGAAGCGCGCGCGCAATCTGTCCCTCACCACAACCAAGATCAAGCACGCGGCGTCGCTCAGCAAAGACCTCTATGACAAGCGGAACGATCTCCTCGGCATATTCGATGTCCGCTCCATCACTGAACGTTTCGCGCCACCAACTCGCGTGCCGGTCCCATATCGCGCTGGCGATATCGACAGGCGTTCCCTTTGGCATCTCTGATTGACCTTCGTGGGTCATGAATTACTCACCGTTGTCTGGAGTGACATCTAGGCTTCGAGCCGCTTTGGACTCTGGCTATGAAGGTGCTCATAGAGCGTGGCCGCGACTGGGTTCGGTAGCCAATCGATCGCCCGGAGATCATCAAGAGAGGCCGCCCTGATTGCCCGCACGCTTCCAAACTCGCTCAACAGTCGACGCCTGCGCTTTGGTCCAAGGCCGGTGACATCATCAAGTGCTCCCTTGGTCATTCGACGGTTCCGCAGTTCGCGGTGAAAGGAGATCGCGAAGCGGTGAGCCTCATCGCGTATCTGTTGCAACAGATAGATGGCATCGCTGTCGCGCGGTATGCGGATCGGTTCAGAACGTCCGGGAACGTAAACCTCCTCGAACTGCTTGGCAAGTGCCGCAAGCTCGAGTCTCCCTTCAAGGCCCAGCTCGCGCACCACGTCGATACCGACACCGAGCTGGCCCTTGCCACCATCGAGCAGAAGCAGCTGTGGCGGGTAGGAGAAACGCGTCGGTCTCCCCTCCTCTGTGAGGTTCTCGACCTCGTCGATCCGGCGCAGGCGTCGGAGAAGTACCTCGCGCATCGCTGCGTAGTCGTCATTGCCAGCAACTGTCTTTACCTTGAACCTGCGATAGTCCGGTCTCTTGAGCAGTCCGTCTTCCATCACGACCATCGAGCCGACGTAATTCGTCCCCTGCAGGTGGCTCATGTCATAACACTCAATGCGCAGTGGAGCAGTTCGCAGCCCGAGATAGTTCTTCAGTTGATCGAGTGCCTGTGCGCGAGAGGTCAGATCGCCAGCGCGACGCGTGCGATGACGCACCAGCTGTTCCTTGGCATTCGAAATCGCCGTCTCGAGCAGGTGGCGCTTCCGCCCGCGCTGTGGCGCGCGGATATGTACCCGTAGTCCTCGTCGCTCAGAGAGCCAGTCTGCATAGATCGCGTGTTCATCTGGCAACACATCAACGAGCACCTCGCTGGCGATGCTGAGCGGAGTCTCGCCGTAGTTCATCTCGAGCACCCGACCGGTGAGCTGTTCGGTCGACATCGGTTCCACCTTCTCTAAGATGAAACCATTTCTCCCAACGACCCTGCCGTGTCGCACATGCAACACCTGTACAGCAGCCTCTAACTCATCCTCTGCGACACCAATGATGTCGAGGTCCTCGTCCGAAGAGGAGACCATCTCCTGTCGTTGACCGGCGATCTGGATTGACTCAAGCTTGTCCCGGTAGGTCGCTGCCTCTTCGTAGTTCTGGTCATTCGATGCCTCTTGCATCGCAAGCTTGAGGCGTTCGGTAATCGCCTTCGTGTCACCATCCATGAAGCTCATGATCCCGTTCACCAAAGCGCGGTAGTCCTCAGGAGCGATCTCACCAACGCACGGACCGCTACAACGTTCGATATGGAACAGCAGGCACGGGCGACCGAGGCGCTCATGACGTGTGTACTTCGTGTCATTGCAGGTGCGAAGGGGGAAGGTGCGCAATAACAGGTCAAGCGTCTCGCGAAGAGCATAGGACTGCGCGTAGGGACCAAAGTAGCGGGTGCCCTTGCGACGAGCGCCCCGCGTGATCACCGCCCGCGGGAACTTCTCTTCGACCGTGACCGCCAGCCATGGATAGGTCTTGTCATCGATGAGACGCACATTGAAATGTGGACGATGAATCTTGATCAGGTTGTATTCCAACATGATCGCCTCGACGTCGTTTTGCACCTGGATCCACTCCACCGAGGCAGCGCGCCCCATCATCTGCGCGGTACGGGGGTGTAAAAGCTCCGGCCGCACGAAGTAACTCGACAGGCGCGACTTCAGACTCTTTGCCTTGCCGACATAGATGATCCGACCGTCTGAATCCTTGAACTGGTACGACCCCGGCGCATCGGGGATCTGATCAGGACGGGGGAACACGGTCTCTACGCTAAGCGGATTTCGGCTGACTTTGACACATCCGCGATATCTTCAACACGCTGGCTCATTCGTCGCATCGACACCACTTGAGAGGACCTGCGCTGAGTACACCTCCCCAGATTCCCAACGCTCTCATCGCCAGCGCCAACCTCTATTGGCAAGAAGACGGCCAACGCTGGTGCGAGGACCTGCCTGACCAGATTGCGCATTATCTCGGCCGATGGAAATGCGAGATTGAGATCCTTCTTCGCGGGGCGAGCACCGCGTACGTTGCGCGCGTCCGGCGCGAGGACGGGTCTCCGGCGGTACTCAAGATCACCTATCCCGAGATTCATGGCGAGCTTGACGTGCTGCTTGCCTATTCCAACACCTTTGCGGTTGAGGTCTTCGAGGGTGAAAAATCAGCGCTCCTTCTTGAATGGTGCGATCCGGGCACTGCGCTTCGCGACTGCGCATCAACTGACGAGGCCCTTACGGTCACTCTCGAGCTGATGCGCAATCTCTGGGAGACAGAGCCATTCCCCGGAATCGAAACCCTTGCAGAGCAGTGCAGGCGCTATGTCGACCTTGGCCAGAAGACGCTTTTCGAACAACCGGAACTTGCCCGTCCTGAGATCGAGCGCGGACTCGCGATCCTTGACGAGCTGAGGAACGTTCATGAACCGGAGGTGCTCTTACACGGAGATCTGCATCCGGGGAACATCCTCAGATCGTCTCGACGACCATGGCTTGTCATCGATCCAAAGCCACTCCTTGGTAGCCCGGCCTATGAGACCATCCCATTGATTCTCGAGACCCTTCCTAGCCAGACAGAACGTCTTGCCCAGGATGAGATCAATACGCGAATCAACGTTGTCGCCTCGCACCTCGGGCTCAGTCCAACGAGAATCGCGCAATGGGGCGCAGCGAGGCGCTGTGACTGGGCGTTGTTGTGTTATCGCGCAAATCAATACGAGCGAGCCGAACAGGCCGAAGAACAGCTGCGACTCTTTCTCTCGGCGATCGACACCTTCGAAGATGTCTCGCACCGCTGACAAGACCAAGGGTCAGCCCACTCGGTCTGGCTACTCAGTAGTAGATCGACCTCGGCGATCCCCCACCGACGACAACCGCGTCACCAGTCACCGCGATGCTCTTTGGTGAGGCGAGGAAGGCAACGACATCCGCGACCTCGGCTGCGGTGATCATCCTTCCAACGATATTGGTTGCCGGGCGACTCAATACCTCCGGAGTCGTTGCCTCGGTGACGGTGTTACCGGGATGTACAACCGTGACGTTGATGCCGTAGGGGCCAAGCGCATCCGCGAGGTTCTTCGTCAGTGCCGAGACCGCGACATTTCGCACCGAACCAATCACCGTGCCCGCGTTGCGCGCCGCGAGACCGCTGATGTTGATGATCCTGCCCCACCCTTGGTTGATCATGTGCGGCGCAATCTGTTGTGCACAGCGCAGATAGCCCATCACCTTGACATTCATGTCTTCAAAGAACGCTTCGGATGTCACCTGGTCATAGGTCGGCGGCTTCGCCTGCCCGCCGGGCTTCGCGGCAGCGTTGACGAGAATGTCCACCCCACCGAAGGACTGAACCATATTGCGTACGCCATCGATCACCGAGGGTTCACTGCCGGTATCTACGACAAATCCTTCGACGCGACGCCCCGTCATCCCAGCGATCTCGCTTGCCGTCGCGTCAAGACGCGCGCGGTCGCGCGCAAACAGCGCAACATCGGCACCCTCGCGACACAGAGCAATTGCAACCGCCTTGCCAATCCCCCGGCTTCCGCCGGTCACTACTGCCCGCTTTCCGCTCAGTTCAAGATCCATCTCCCCACCTTTTCCCTTTGCTCCTATAAGAGGGGTGCGAGAAAGCGCCCCGTATGACTCTTCCCGACCTTGGCGACCCTCTCCGGCGTGCCCGCAGCGATCACCCGACCACCTCCGCCGCCACCCTCGGGACCAAGGTCGATGATCCAGTCTGCGCATTTGATCACATCGAGGTTGTGCTCGATCACAATGACCGTATTCCCCTGATCAGCGAGACGCTGGAGCACTCCGAGCAGTTTGTTGACGTCCTCAAAGTGCAGTCCCGTCGTCGGCTCGTCGAGGATGTAGACGGTCCTTCCCGTGGGACGCTTGGAGAGTTCAGAGGCGAGTTTGACCCGCTGCGCCTCTCCGCCAGAGAGCGTCGGCGCGCTCTGTCCGAGACGGACATAGCCAAGACCTACATCGACGAGGGTACGCAGGTGCCGTGCGATGACCGGCTGGGCGGAGAAGACCTCGGCCGCCTCCTCACACGACAGCCGCAGCACCTCTGCAACGGATCGTCCCTTCCAGAGCACCTCAAGCGTGTCGCGGTTATAGCGGTCGCCCTTGCAGATCTCGCAGGGAACATAGATATCGGGAAGAAAATGCATCTCGATCTTGATCGTTCCATCACCTGAACACGCCTCACATCTTCCACCTGCGACGTTGAACGAAAAACGTCCAGGCTTGTAGCCGCGCAGTTTTGCCTCTGGGGTCTCTGCGAACAGTTTGCGGATGTGATCGAACACTCCGGTGTAGGTCGCTGGATTCGAGCGCGGTGTCCTGCCGATCGGCGACTGATCGATGTCAATCACCTTGTCGATCTGTTCGACGCCCTCGACGCTCTTGTGCCGCCCGGGCACCACCCGCGACTTGTACGCGTGCTGAGCGAGCGCACGCAACAAGATGTCATTCACGAGCGTCGATTTACCCGATCCCGAGACCCCGGTGACGACAATCAGACAGCCAAGTGGAAAGGCAACGTCAATGTTCTTGAGATTGTGTTCCCTGGCGCCACGAACGGTAATCACGCCCTTGTGCGGAACCCGTCTCGCCTCCGGCACGGCGATGGAGCGCTTCTTTGAAAGATACTGACCGGTAATTGACTCCTTCGACGCGAGCAGTCCCTTGAGCTTTCCGCTGTAGACGATCTCGCCACCATGTTCTCCAGCTCCTGGGCCGATATCGACGATGTGATCCGCCACGCGGATCGTCTCCTCGTCGTGTTCAACAACGATCACCGTGTTGCCAAGGT
Organism: Acidimicrobiales bacterium; assembly: GCA_035533675.1. Taxonomy (GTDB): domain Bacteria; phylum Actinomycetota; class Acidimicrobiia; order Acidimicrobiales; family Bog-793; genus CAIVND01. Next base: position 6,844 of record DATLTI010000186.1, read on the forward strand.
CGCGAAGACGCTCAAGTGTCTCGATCAGGCGCCGGTTGTCACGTTGATGAAGACCAATTGATGGCTCATCGAGCACGTAGAGCACGCCAACGAGTCCACTGCCGATCTGGCTTGCAAGACGGATTCGCTGCGCCTCACCACCGGCAAGAGTCGCCGCTGACCGATTGAGCGAGAGATAGTCAAGTCCTACATCGACGAGAAACCGAAGGCGCGACTGAATCTCTTTCAGCACCCGCTCCGCGATCATCAGCTCTCTGGTGCTGAGCTCGAGCTCATCGATCAGTCGATGTGCATCTCCGATCGCGAGCGCGGCGAACTCTGCGATCGAGCGATCGCCGACAGTTACCGCGAGGATCTCTGGCTTCAGGCGCGCACCATGACAGTCAGAGCATGGGACCTCCCGCATATAACCGGCAATCTGCTCGCGCATGAACTCTGAATCGGCCTCTTTGTGACGACGTTCAAGCCAGGGAATCACGCCTTCGTACTCTGCGTTGTAATTGCGGTTGTGCCCGTATCGGTTGCGATAGGCGATGTGGACCCGTGTTCCGCCCGCGCCATAGAGCAGCGTCTTCTGCTGAGCCTTGGTAAGACGCTTCCACGGCGTCTTGGTATCGAACCCGAGGTGCTCCGCGACAGCAGCGAGCACGCGCGAGAAGTACTCGGTACGCGCTCCTTTCCACGGAGCAAGCGCTCCTTCGGCGATAGCGAGATCAGGATTTGGCACGATCAGATCGGGATCTACCTCGTATCTTGTGCCAAGCCCCGCACACGCTGGACACGCTCCGTAGGGAGAGTTGAATGAGAATGACCGGGGCGCGAGCTCTTCAAAACTCAGGCCATCCTTTGCACACGAAAGGTGTTGGGAGAAGCTCAGGATCTCATCCGTGTCGAGCAGCAAGATCTCCGCGGTTCCCTCTCCAAGGCGCAACGCGGTCTCGATCGAGTCGGTGAGTCGACGTTCGATTCCGTCGCGGCGGATAAGACGGTCAACGACGACCTCGATGGAGTGTTGCTCATAACGTGCCATCTCGATTGCGCCGCGATCAGCGAGTTCATAAACGGTGCCATCCACTCGCACCCGGGCAAAGCCCTGTTTCGTCAGATCATCCAACAGCGCGCCATATTCGCCGCGTCTCCCGCGAACGAGCGGTGCAAGCACGTGAAATCGACTCTTGTCGGCGATTCCCATGACACGGTCGACGATCTGCTGTGGACTCTGACGACTCACTTGGTCGCCACACTTTGGACAATGCGCAATGCCGATGCGCGCATAGAGGAGCCGGAGATAGTCGTAGATCTCCGTGACCGTGCCGACGGTCGAACGCGGATTGCGAGAGGAGGATTTCTGGTCGATCGAGATCGCCGGTGAGAGCCCCTCGATGAAGTCGACGTCGGGCTTGTCCATCTGCCCGAGAAACTGGCGCGCGTAGGACGAGAGTGATTCGACGTAGCGCCGCTGGCCCTCGGCATAGATGGTGTCGAACGCGAGCGATGATTTACCAGAGCCTGAGAGGCCGGTAAAGACGATCAGTTTCTCCCGCGGGAGTTCGATCGAGACGTTCTGGAGGTTGTGCTCGCGTGCTCCGCGAACGACAAGGAAATCGGGCACCTCGTGAGCCTATCGGCGGACTAGCCGACCTCTCGCAGCTCGCGCTTGAGTGATCTCACCTCATCACGGAGTCGCGCGGCATACTCAAAACGAAGATCCACCGCTGCTTGGTGCATCTCGGCCTCAAGCGCGAGAACCAGTCTCGTGAGCTCCTCTCGTGGCAGTTCGTCCGGGTGCGCGGGCAGAGTGGCACCGATTGTCTCGATCACCCGCTGGCCGGCGCGGCGCGAGCGGTCTGAGTGTGTTCGCGAACCGCGCGGCAAGGGAGCACCGGTGCTCTCGGGGATAAGGTCGCCGGTCCCCGCCGCGGAACGGAACTGGGCGACGAGATCCGAGACCGCCTTGCGGATCGTCTGGGGATCGATGTCGTGTTCCTTGTTGTAGACCTCCTGACGGTGGCGACGCGTCTCGGTGATCGAGATTGCCTTTCTCATCGAGTCAGTGATCACATCCGCATAGAGGATCACCCGACCTGCCGAATTACGTGCGGCGCGTCCCATCGTCTGGATCAACGAGGTCGAAGAGCGCAAGAAGCCCTCCTTGTCCGCATCGAGGATCGCAACAAGCGAGACCTCGGGAAGGTCAAGTCCCTCTCTCAGGAGATTGATGCCGACCAGCACATCGAACTCACCAAGCCGGAGATCCCTGATGATCTCGATGCGCTCGATCGTGTCGATATTGGAATGCAGATACCGCACGCGTAGCCCGAGCTCGAGCAGATAGTCCGAAAGGTCCTCGGCCATCTTCTTGGTAAGAGTTGTGATCAGGACACGGTCGCCTCGCGCAATCACCGGCTCCATCTCGGCAAGAAGATCGTCGATCTGACTCTTCGTCGGCTTTATGACCACCTCAGGATCGAGCAGACCCGTTGGGCGGACAATCTGCTCCACGACATTGGTTGACACCTCAAGCTCATAGGGCGAGGGGGTCGCGGACATATAGATCACCTGGTTGATGCGAGCATCAAACTCCCCGAAGGTGAGCGGACGGTTGTCCATCGCCGAAGGAAGTCGGAAGCCATGTTCGACGAGCACCTCTTTCCTCGAACGGTCTCCCGCGTACTGGCCGCGCAGCTGGGGAACGGAGACGTGGCTTTCGTCAATGATCAACAGCCAGTCTTTCGGGAAATAATCGATCAATGTGAATGGCGGCTCACCAGGACCACGGCCATCGAGGTGGCGACTGTAGTTTTCAATACCTGAACAAAACCCAACCTCTGCGAGCATCTCGAGGTCGTGCTCGGTGCGCATCTCGAGCCTCTGTGCCTCGACGAGTCGGTCATGACCACGAAGCTCGCGCAACCGATCGCCAAGTTCGATCTCGATATTGCCGATCGCGGCGCGAAGCCGCTCATCTCCCGCGACATAGTGTCTCGCGGGAAAGACAGCGAGTTCATCGAGCTCGCCAAGCTGCTCCCCGGTGAGTGAATCGAATCGTGTGAGCCGTTCGATCTCGTCACCGAATAGTTCGATCCTCACTGCAGTCTCTTCGTAGGCAGGATGGAGTTCGATGGTGTCACCGCGTACGCGGAACTTCCCGCGCACAAGATTCATGTCATTTCGCTCATATTGCAGATCGATCAACTTGCGAAGAATACTCCGCTGGTCATGCGTTGAACCAGGAGTCAACACCAAGATCTTCTTCGCATACTCTTCGGGAGAGCCAAGTCCATAGATGCATGAGACCGAGGCGACGACAATCACATCGCGACGCGTCAAAAGTGCCGCAGTTGTCGAGTGGCGAAGCCGGTCGATCTCGTCATTGATCGAGCTGTCTTTTTCGATGTAGGTATCGGAGGCAGGCATGTATGCTTCTGGCTGGTAATAGTCGTAGTAGGAGACGAAATACTCGACGCGGTTTTCTGGAAAGAACTCGCGAAACTCCCCCGCTAACTGGGCTGCAAGTGATTTATTTGGCGCGATGACAAGCGTCGGGCGCTGTGCATGCTCGATTGTCCATGCGATCGTCGCACTCTTGCCACTTCCGGTAATGCCGAGCAACGTCTGATAGCGCTCGTTCCGCGCAATGCCCGCGCTCAGCGCAGCAATCGCAGCTGGCTGATCTCCCGCTGGAGAGAATTCGGAGACAACCTTGAATGGCGGCACCTCGTCAGCGTACCGATCATCAGCGACAACGACGCCAAAGCGCCGACAGGTCCGGCCGACGGCTACCGGGCGTCCGGGAGACCGTTGATCCACTCCCAGGCGCGCTCGGCCATATCGCGTAACTCTTCGAGCGTCCCGATATTGATAATGATGAAATCTGCCACATTTCGCCGTCTCTCCCGGGAGCTCTGTGCGGCGATGCGTTCACGCACCTGGGCGGGAGTCATCGCCCGTGAACCCACGAGCCGTTCGATGACCTCTTCCTCTGGTACATCGACGACGATCACGCCATCAAGGCCAAACCGCTCATGCACATTCGTCTCGACGAGCAGCGGATGATCGAGCACGACCACCGCATCCTCGTCAATGCTCGCCAATTGGTGCGCGATCTCAGCCTCAACAAGCGGATGGACAATCGACTCGAGGCGGGCGCGTTTCTGCTGATCTTGAAAGACGATCGAGGCGAGTTCTGCCCGGTCGATCTCGGAGTCCTTGCCAAGGATCCCAGCGCCAAAGGCGCTGATGATCTCTGGGTAGGCGGCACCATCTGGTCTACTCAGTCTCCGGGCGATTGCATCGGCATCAATAACACGCGCGCCGCGTTCAGCAAAATACGCACAGACAGTCGACTTTCCTGATCCGATTCCACCGGTGCAACCGACAAAGATCACTGTGGGCCTCGTTCGACGCAAAAAAGCCCTGCGGCATGACTCACCTGCAGGACCGCTTGCATGATTCGTCCGGTACGAACGCGCTCAGTCAGCGGTGGATTCGTCCACAGCTTCCTCGGCGTCGGTTGACTCAGCGACCACCCCGGCAGCCTCGGCATCAGTTGACTCAGCGACCACCCCGGAAGCCTCGGCATCAGTTGACTCCGCGACTACTTCGGCGGCCTCGGCATCAGTTGACTCCGCGACTACTTCGGCGGCCTCGGCCTCGACAGAAGCTGGTGGTGGTGCGGGCTCCTCGACATCTGTCGGGGTCTCGAGTGGCTTGACGGTTGCACCCTTGGCCTCTGCGAAATCAGCCCATGCTGCCTGCGCCTCGGTCTCTGGGGTGAACTCGACGCTTGAGTAGTCATAGGCGCCGATGTAGTTGCCCTCGTCGTCATAGGCGTGTTCGCCAAAGGCCTCGCGATACTCCTCTGCGACCTCACCACCCTCGGCGGCCTGCTTGATCGAGAGGCTGATGCGCCGACGCTCGAGATCGATCTCGATGATCTTGACCCAGAGCTCCTCGCCCGGGCTTACAACCTGCTCGGGCAGGTCGACGTGGTGCGCCGCCATCTCCGAGATGTGCACCAGGCCCTCAATGCCGTCCCCGACCTGCACGAAGGCGCCGAACGGCACCAGCTTCGTGATGCGGCCGTACACGAGCTGGCCCACCTGGTGA
>DATLTI010000187.1:0-4343 GCA_035533675.1 Acidimicrobiales bacterium
TTCACGGCGATGGAGTGAACTCGGCCAGTCGAGTGATCAACCCACTGTTGAACATATGGTCGATTGCGAATGAGATCGACCCCTCGATTGCTCTCCCTGTGCAGAACCTGCTTTCGATTCTGCCACATCGGGCGCTCATCAACGCAGACGAACTCAACGGCGTCTTTGCCCAGATGCGAGTCGCAATCGATGCGCTCGCGACCGCGGTATCTGCATAATCTCTGAAGCTTGAAACAACAAGAACCCTGCTCGGATGAATTTCCGAGCAGGGTTCTTGTGTTTTCTATCGCGAACTTTTTGATCGTGGTATTCCCACCTCGTAAAGTTGCTTAGCTAATAACGCGAACATTGGCAGCGTTGGGGCCCTTGGCTCCCTGTGTCACCTCGAACTCGACCTTGTCGTTTTCATTCAGATTTCGAAAACCATTGCCTTCAATCGCGCTGAAGTGCACAAACACATCAGCACCACCATCTTGTGCAATGAACCCGAACCCTTTATCAGGGTTGAACCACTTCACCGTTCCTGTAGCCACAGTCATTCCCTCCTCTCTTGGCCGTTGCGGATTTCAAATCCGTCGGCCCCCGGCGTTGTTCGCCGGAAAGGGATGTTGTGCTAGCAAGAACTGCGGTGCGAAAACCCCCTTCTCTCACAGTGTAGCCAAGCCAGTGAAACGCGATGGGAACCGAGTCGCCTTCAAACGGCAAAACACTCCCGGCTCAGCTCACGAGATCAACACGAGGTCGCCTCCGTGCGCGCAGCTTGAGCACAAACATCAGGGCGAAGGCAACCATCGACGCAACCGCAAGATCGATCCCGTCGCTCAGACGCTTGGGCCAGTACGACAGGACGATCTGGTGGTGACCCGAAGTCAGTGGCGCGGACATCATCACCTGTTCGTACTGACTGATCGCAACCGGATGTCCGTCGATCGAAAGATGCCAGCCTGGAAGGTTGGTGACGCGCATGATCAACGTTGGCGATGACATCTTCGGACTCACGTTGGTCTCAAAGGTGTAGCGCCCGTTCGCATTGTCAGATACCGAAGCAATATTCTCGTTACTCGGATGTGTTCCGAACTGAGCGATAGAAAACTGCGCAGAACCTGTGACTGAATAGAGCCGCTCGTCGGCGATCATTGCGACATAGGACATTCCCTGTGGAGCGCTAAGCCCTGGAGCAGCGAGAACGTAGGAGATCCCATAGCGACGCGCGAGTGCAGCTGAGTCGATGTCAGGCGTAAACAGTCCGACACCGAACCGCTGTGGGGCTGCGAGCTGATTAGGCCAGGAGAGGAAATAGGCCTTTGGGACAAGCGGGTCATGAACAGCAAACAAACGAATGCGGTATCCGATGTTCACATTCGGGTAGAACCCAACATGGCCAAAGAGACGGACGTTGCTTGTATTGCCTCCGTCGAGACCAACAAGCGATGTTTTGACAATTGCATGGAGCTTCTCGACAGCAGGGGTGACCGGATAGACCGCATGGGAATAGGTCGGGACCCCCACGCCGCTAAAGAATAGAAATGCGGCCTGTACAGAGAGCACCACGAATACCGCACCGCGCACAAATATTTTTCGTTGCTCGCGCAGTCCAATGATGCCGAGCACAAGAAGTCCGAACATGATGACCAGCGGCCATTCGAGAGAGGCAAGACGTATGGAACGCTGATTGTCGACAAGGGTCTGCGAGCGCGTATTCAACTCGACAATCAAGACTCCAAGCGACCCGAGTAATGACACAACCACGAATGCGATCTGGGTCTTTTTGCGCGACCACGAGGTCGTCAGCATGTCCAACCCAATTCCAGCGAGCATTGCGATGAGAAACGCACTGACAATCCTCATACGCTCAAAACGAATCGCGGAGATCTGCGAGAGGTGATCGATCAACGATTGGAGTGGATGAAAGGCAACTGGCTGATAGGTCATTCCAAGAGAGAACAAAAGTGCGATGGATAGTCCAAGGACCGCTGGTCTCTTCCACCCTCTCAACAGCGCAAGGGCGGCAAGCACAAGAGCTGCAATCCCTACATAGGCGACCGTCTCGTAATAGTTCCAGCGCGACAGCTGGAAGTGAAGGACGTCCTGCGAACCTACGGGGAGTCCGTAGTACCCCTGGGAGAACAAAAGCGGGAGTGTACGAAGTGGGAGGCCTGCATAATGCCCCTCTTGGGTGCGATGTCCCGACGAGATCACCTGGTAGCCAGGAAGCCAGAGCGGCGCCGAGAGCAGAACGCCAAACAATGACCCGCCGGTGACACTCGCACAGCCACGGAGATCGATCTTTCGACCCAAGATGAGCGTAAGTGCACCGCCGACGATGACCAAGACTGCGATCACCAATGCGAACATCACATTCGCCTCTGGAAAACCGCCATAGACCGAAAATGCAGCCGTTACGCCAAGCCCCGCGACATAGCCAAGTCGCTTTGGCTCGCGATACGAGAGCACCGCAAAAGCGCACATCCATCCAGACCATGCGACGACATCACTCAGCGGCCAGGTCACCCAGCTCGCAAAGGCACCTGAAAGCATGAACGTCGCACCAGCAAAGAGTGCGCTCTCCCGTTTGAGATAAAGCACGCGGGCAAACACATACGCGCCAGTTCCCGCGAGAGCGAGCTTGACATAAACGACAACGAGGAACGCAAACTTCAACGGGAAGAGGTAGCTGAAAATGTCCGGGAGACTCAACACCGAGGACTCAAAGTTCAGAAACTGTGGCATCCCGAGCAGGCTGTAGTGATTCCACAATGGGAACTGGCCATGGTGGATCATCTGCCAGTCAAGCGTGTTCCACGCGATCATCTGGCTCACTGCGTCACCATTGAATGGGTTGTGGATCGAGTGGTAGATCCCCTGCGTGAGTGGCGTCAACGCAAGATCGAGGTCATAGTTGCCGAACGCAAAACCGTCTTTCAACGAGGGCGAAAGAAACGCAAAGGCAAGAACGCAGAGTACGAAGAGCCCGACAATGTCAGAGCGAAAATGACGCGCCGTGCGACGGAGTTCCGCTAGGCGGCTTTGGATCCACATGACCTCTCAACACTAATGTTGCAACGCCACTCGACAAAAGGGTTCCTCCAATATTGAGTGGGGTAGGCACAAATGCTGACAGACTGAGGACAAGCATCCATAAGAAAGTCCATCGAAGAGGCAGGTTCCACAAAATTTCATGAACTCCTCTCCCCAAGACAGCGATAAAGAGGTCACTGCCCCTGCGGACGATCAGATTCCAGGAATCCGCTCGCGCGGGAAATCAAAGATGACAAGAAAGTTGTTCGAGTGGGCGCGAATCATCCTCGTCGCTGGAATTCTTGCTGTCGGAGTACGCGCCTATGTTGCGCGGACCTTCTTCATCCCATCTGGTTCCATGCTGCCTACCCTGCAGATCGGTGACCGCATCATTGTTGATCATCTCCCCTTTGTGACCGACAATATCAACCGGGGAGACATCATCGTCTTTGGTCGCGTGCCCGCAGACAATGACCCGACTTACCCAGCTGACCTGGTCAAGCGAGTCGTCGGTCTTCCAGGCGAGACGATCAGCTCGCGCGGTGACCAGATCCTCATCAATGGCCACGTGCTTCGCGAACCATGGCTCCCGAACTTCAACGCACAGCCCGCAATTAGCTACTGTGGCCAGACGGCATTTGACATCACCAAGACCAAGATCGCCGCGAACTCCTACTTCGTCATGGGCGATTGTCGCGGAAACTCCTCCGATTCGCGCGCCTGGGGCACGGTGCCCAAGTCATACATCGTTGGCAAGGTCTTCGTCGTCTTCTGGCGCAATGGGCATCCGTTCTTGCACTGGTTCTAATCAAACGGAGGGCTAACGGACGCTGAGCGCGCGACCAATCGCAGCTGCAGTCGCCTCTCGCAAGATACCAACCGCGCTTTCGACCTCTGCTTTCGTGACCGACATCGGAGGGGAGATGCGCAGACAGTTGCCATGTCTTCCACCCTTGCCGACCAACAGACCGCGTTGACGACATTCGTCAAGCACGCGCGACGTAATCTCGGGAGAGGGGCTCTTCCCACCGGATTCCACATACTCGACTGCGACCATGAGACCCTTGCCGCGCACCTCGCCCACCTCTTCGTGCTCGCGCTCCATGACAGCGAGCCCATCGAGCAGCTCTTTGCCGCGATGTTCCACATTGACGACAAGACTGTGACTCTCGATGTAATCGAGTGTCGCAAGCGCCACCGCAGTCACGAGAGGATTCCCCCCAAAGGTCGAGATCGAGTTGACGGTGATGGAATCGACAAGATCTGCCCTTGCCACCACTCCTCCGATCGGTAGTCCGTTGGCGAGCCCCTTGGCAAATGTCATC
>DATLTI010000188.1:0-2609 GCA_035533675.1 Acidimicrobiales bacterium
AGCAACCGCTCGCGCTTCGAGCTCGGGTGCGTCGTAATCGAGCGTAGCGACGTGGTAACTGTTCTCAAGAAAGACACGCTCGACGCTTGATTGGACCTGTCTGACAATAGTGTCACCGGTCGAGGGTGGAACCACGTGGTCTCCGCGACTCGAAAACAGCAGGACCGGAGCGATGATCTTTCCGAGGTCATCTCGCACCAATATCGCCCCCTCGAAGAGCGAGAGCAGCGGACGGATCGGGGTCGCGTTGTAACGCTCGCCGGAGCGCCCCTGCCAATTGATATCCGAGCTCAATGACTCATAGGTGAACCGGCCCGCCTGGAGCTCAGCGTGGAGCGCATCCATATTTTCCTGCGTTGTCGGTTCGATGAGCGGATTGATCAGGATCACTCCCGTGACGGTCCGATGATGTTCAGCCAGCCCGCAGGCAAGCGTTCCTCCCATCGAAAGTCCGACGACCACGATATGTTCACAGGTTCGCTCAAGATCGAGATAGGTCGACTCCACGGCATCCATCCAGTCGGCAAATCGATAGGACTCAAGGTCTTCAACACTCGTTCCGTGTCCCGGAAGGCGGGGCAGCTCGACGCGAAAACCCGCATCGACAAATGCCTCGGCGATTGGGCGCATGGTGAAGGGCTGGCCGGTAAACCCGTGGATCAGGAGGACCCCGTTCGGTCCCTGCCCACCCGAGAACGGCTCGGCGCCCTTCAACAGATCGAAGGTCATAGTTCCATGCTACCGATCGGCCAGACACCGACCGGTGGCGGCTCCGATGCACCGCCAAGGACCATTCGCACGACTCCACTGGTAGCCGACATACCGCTAACCTCTTAACGGTCAACGATTCCCTTAAAAGACAACAAGATATCTCTGAATTATTGGCCCACTTTGAGAGTTCTTGCCAGCCACTGCTCTGGTCTTGCGACCGGTTGACGCGCAAAGGATGACGCGACATGCCAACGTTCCCGTTCTTGAGTGACGAATGGATAGCTGCTGCACAAGAAATTTATTCAGCAGCATCACAGCGCGTTGATCGCGAGAGTGGTGGTAGCGGTCCCGGCATCACGATGAATCTCATCGTCAAGAATGCTCCATTTCACTCAGACAACATCCTCGCAAACGTCGACAACAGAGATGGGGTCTTTCGCATTGCGCTCGGCCCGCTCGGTGAGGCAGAGGTAAAACTCACGCTGGATTACAAGATCGCGCGTTCGATTCTTCTCGATGGTGATGCGCAGGTCGGTATGCGTGCGTTCCTCTCGGGAAAGATCCGCGTCGAGGGAAACATGACAAAGCTACTCGCGTTGAGAAACTCCGCTTCGACACCAGACGAAGAGGCGACACTCGACGCGCTACGCGCGATCACCGCCTCCGAGGATTAATTCGCACCACCAAGGTCAATCGCACCACGGTCTAACAGCCGGAGGAATGCCTCCTCGTCGAGGATTGGAATATTCAGTTCCTCGGCACGCACAACCTTGGACTGACCGGGATCTCTTCCGATGACAACGGCAAATGTCTTTGCCGATATTGAGCCTGGGGACTTTCCTCCACGAATGATGATTGCCTCTTCAGCCTCTTGGCGGCTGAACCCTTCAAGTGTTCCGGTGACGACAATGGAACGCCCGAGAAGAATCTGCTGCTCGGTCTCGGTTGAGGCGACATAGCGGTCAGAGGCAAAGCTCACCGAGAGCGCGCGGAGTCGCTCAATCACCGCGAGGTTCTCCTTTGAAGAGAAAAATGCCCGCAGTGAACCGACAATTGCCGGACCAATTCCGTCGATCGCCTCGAGGTCCTCCACACCTGCTGAAATCAAAGCATCAAGGTCGACGAAGTGCTTGGCGAGGGCCTGCGCGATCGTTGGTCCGACGTGTCGGATTGAAAGTCCGACAAGCAGGCGCGTCATGCCACGGCGACGTGAGAGATCGATCGAGCCGAGCAGGTTGTTCACCGAGATCTCGCCAAATCCCTCAAGATTCAACAGTTTCTCTGCGCTCAGCTCAAAGATATCGGCGACATCGTTGAGGATCTCGTTCTTGACAAACAGCTCAACGCGCTGTTCGCCAAGACCCTCGATGTCCATCGCGGAACGCGAGGCGAAGTACGCGATGCGCTGGACCCTTTGCGCGGGACAGTCGAGATTGACACAGTACGTATCGCTCTCGGCATTAAGGCGCACAAGCTTTGCCGAGCAGGTTGGACATTGTTCTGGAAAGACCCATGGCACAGATCCATCGGGACGCTTTGAAAGGATCGGACCGATGACCTCGGGAATGACATCGCCCGCCTTACGGAGAATCACGGTGTCTCCGGGACGCACATCCTTGAGTACCACCTGGTCCGCGTTGTAGAGACTCGCGAACTCGATCGTCGAACCGGCAACGACCACCGGGGTCATCTTCGCGTAGGGAGTCGCGCGCCCCGTCCGACCGATCGAGACCAGTATGTCTTCTAACAACGTCGTCCGCTCCTCGGGCGGAAACTTATAGGCAATCGCCCAGCGCGGAGCGTGCGAGGTCGCTCCAAGGAACTCCTGGGCGGCGAGCTCATTGATCTTGATCACTACGCCGTCGATGTCATAATCGAGCAGATGGCGTCGTGCGAGG
>DATLTI010000189.1:0-6736 GCA_035533675.1 Acidimicrobiales bacterium
ATACATGTGGGAAATGGCTGGCTCGGATCCTATGGAGATGCACTTGCGCGCCTTTTGCGTCGTTGTGGATGGCAGGTGTCGACGGAGTATTACGTCAATGACACCGGCAACCAGATCGCCATGCTCGGAGAGAGCGTGCTCGCGCGCCGCTCCGGGAACTCAGTTCCCGAACAGGGATACCAGGGTGACTATGTCTCAGAGCTCGCTGAGCTCTATGACGGTCCCGAAGAGGTTGAGGCCGCGGGCAAGTACGCGGCTGAGGAGATCCTCAAATCCATTCGTCTGACGCTTGATCGGCTCGGCATCGTCTTTGACGAGTGGTACAGCCAGGCATCAATTGAAGAGAGCGGCAAGGTCACAGAGACGATCGAACTGATGCGCGCACGCAACTTCATCTTCGAAGAGGGTGACGCGACGTGGTTGAGGTCAACCGAGCTTGGCGATGTGCGTGACCGGGTGCTGATCAAGGCGAACGGCGATGCGACCTATCTCGCGGGAGATCTTGCCTATCACCGAGACAAGTTTCTCGTGCGAGGCTTTGAGCGCGTCATCGATGTCTTTGGTGCCGACCATCACGGCCAAGTGGCAAGTCTCGGGGCGGGAGTCGCGGCGCTCGGGATCGATCCCTCGCGTCTCGAGGTCAAACTTGGTCAGCTCGTCTCCCTGGTGAGCGGCAAGATGTCAAAGCGATCTGGCAACTTTGTCCAACTCGATGAACTGATCGATGAGATCGGACCCGACGCAGCGCGCCTCATGTCTCTGATGAGCTCGATCGATCAGTCGACAACGCTTGATCTTGACGCGGTCACGTCAAAGTCGATGGACAATCCGGTGTTCTACGTGCAGTACGCCTATGCGAGGATTGCATCGATTGGTCGGGTGTGCGAGGAACGAAAGGTGATCCGGCGACAGATTCAAGATGTCGACCTGTCAGTACTTGAACATCCGCGCGAGCTTGATGTGCTTCGCACGCTCTATACGTTGCCATCGGTGTTGCGCGAAGCGGTGATTGAGCGCGCGCCATACAAGGTGACGAACTTTGTGCGCACGCTAGCGGGCGAGTTCCACGGCTTTTATCATGACTGTCGTGTGCTTGGTGATGGAGTGAGCGAGGCTGAGACCCAGGCTCGGCTCTGGCTCGTTGAGGCGACCCGTGTCGGGCTTTCGATTGCACTCTCCCTGCTTGGGGTTAGTGCTCCAGAACAGATGTGAGGTCAGGCGATGGCACAGAGTTCTGACGCGAAAAGCATCCCGAGCGAAGAGGGCATCGCAGCACACCTCTTGCCTCTCGGCGCGCATGCTGATGAGGGCGGACGGCTCGTCGTTGGGGGAGTCCGTGTCGATGATCTTGCGGCCGAGTTTGGCACACCATTTTTTCTCTATGACGAAGATCATCTACGCGCGCGTTGTCGAGAGATCGTCGCGGTGTTTGGGCGTGGGGCCGCGTTCGCATCGAAGTCATTTCTCACCAAGGCAATGGCAAGACTCGCCTTTGAAGAGGGCATGGCACTTGATGTATCAACCGGAGGTGAACTTGAGGTTGTACTCGCGGCAGGAGTACCGGGCGAGTACATCATCTTGCATGGCAACAACAAGTCTTTTGCAGAGCTAGAGCGCGCTGTCGAAGCTGGTATCGGACGTATCGTTGTCGATTCATTTGATGAGATCGAGCGACTCGGTGCGATCGGCGATCTTGGCAGAGCGAAACTTTCGATCCGCGTCAATCCAAGCGTCGAAGCCCACACTCATGAGTTCGTCATGACGGGCCAAGAGGACTCGAAGTTCGGCCTTTCACTCGCGTCAGGTGCAGCAGATCGGGCGATCGAGGCGCTGCGGGATCGATTTGGCGATATCGCAGACGGCGCGCACGCGCACATCGGAAGTCAGATCGTCGAGCTCTCGGGATTTGAACGCGAGATAGAAATCGTTGCTCCATTTGTCAAGCGTCATTCGCTTCGCGAGTTCGTCATCGGCGGTGGACTCGGTGTCGCGTATCTCAATGACGAGTTTGCTCCGTCGCTTTCACACTGGGCACAAGAGATCACTGCAGCATGTCAGCGATCAGGAATTGCTGACGATGTGGCGATTGGTGTTGAACCGGGCCGGGCGATCGTCGCCACCGCTGGGATGACGTGTTATCGGATCGGAACGATCAAAGAGATCGCCGGGTACCGAACCTATGTCGCCATCGACGGCGGGATGAGTGACAATCCGCGCCCGGTGCTCTATGGCAGTGGATACGAGGCGTTTCTTGCGCGGTCGATGCATGCCAAAAGACCTCGACCGGTTCGTATTGTCGGAAAGCACTGTGAGTCTGGCGATGTCATCGTCTCTGATGGTCGGTTGCCTGATGATGCTGTCGTCGGTGATCTCCTCGTCACGCCCGTGACCGGTGCGTATGGCTTTTCAATGGCGTCGAACTACAACCGCGTGCCCCGTCCACCGGTAATCTTCGTCGCGAATGGATCAGCAAGAGTCGTCGTCCGGCGCGAGTCGATAGAGGATCTTCTCCGGCTTGAGCCGTGATTGATTAGCGTGGAGGGATGGTTCGCACCGATCAACGCGCCCGAGATGACCAACTGACGACCGTCCGGGTCGGCCTTTTGGGCTGCGGAAATGTCGGTGATGCGCTTGTTGAGCTGGTCGACAATGAGGCAGAGGAGATTGCCTCCCGATCCGGGGTGCATCTCGCGATCACCCGTATCGCGGTGCGCGACCTCAACAAGGCACGAAGGGCCAAAGATCTTTCGGGACGGCTCACCGATGACGCGATGAGCGTGGTGGAAGATCCCGATATCGATCTCGTGGTCGAGTTGATCGGTGGGATCGAGCCGGCACAGTCACTTATCGAGACAGCGCTTCGCGGCGGGAAATCGGTTATCAGCGCGAACAAGGAGCTGCTCGCGACCCATGGGACCCACCTGCACGATCTTGCCGCGAAGGCCGGTCGGGATCTGCTCTATGAGGCCTCGGTGGGAGGCGCGATTCCGCTCGTGCGTGCGCTCTCGGTCTCTCTAGCCGGTGAACGCGTCAACCGGGTGATGGGCATTGTCAATGGAACGACCAACTACATCCTCTCTCGCATGCAAAGCGCGCACGCGACCTACGAGGAGGCGCTCGCCGAGGCGATCCGTCTCGGGTTCGCCGAAGCCGATCCGACCGCCGATGTCGAGGGATTCGACGCGGCGGCAAAGACGGCGATCATCGCCAGCATTGCCTTCAACGCCGATGTCTCGGTCGATGCCGTCTATCGCCAGGGAATCACCGACATCGATCTCGCTGATATCGAGTTTGCACAGCGCCGCGGTTACGCGGTCAAGCTGCTTGCGCTCGCGCATCGAGAGGGCGACGGGGACAACGAGTCGATCGCTGTGCGCGTTCATCCTGCAATGATCAGCAACGATCATCCACTCGCTTTAGTCAACGGGCCATTCAATGCGATCTTCGTCGAGGGTGAACATGCCGGAGAGTTGATGCTCTATGGACGCGGGGCGGGAGGCCAGCCGAGCGCAAGCGCAGTGCTTGGGGACCTGCTCGATGCTGCCCGCGCGCTGAAACGCGAGACGACTTTCTTGCACCCCGTGCGAAGACACGTGCGGATCCGTTCGATCGACGAACTCGAGTCGACCTATTGCATTACCCTTGAGGTCCTTGATCGGCCCGGAGTGATGGCCGCGGTCGCGGAGGTCTTTGGGAGATACGGTGTCTCGATTCGTTCAATGGAGCAGGTCGGTCTAACCTCAGAGGCTCGCATGATCTTTATCACCCACCTCGCTCTCGAATCCGATGTGCAGGCGACCCTTCAAGGACTCAAGGAACTCGACTCCGTCGTCAGAGTCGGTGGGCTCGTCCGTGTGATCGGAGACGAGGATGGCGAGTAGCTACCAGAGCGTCAGCGGTCTGACCGGGCCCCACAACGGACGCGCATGGGAGGGCATCATCCGCAGATATGCGGAATTTCTCCCCGTCAGCGACGCGACGCCGATCATCACCCTCCATGAGGGCAATACGCCTCTTTTGCCTGCTCCAAGGCTTAGCGAACGGGTGGGAGCCGATGTCTTTTTGAAGGTCGAGGGTGCAAATCCGACGGGGTCATTCAAAGACCGCGGGATGACTGTCGCGATTTCGAAAGCCGCCGAGGCGGGAGCAATCGCGGTGGTGTGCGCCTCGACTGGGAACACCGCTGCCTCTGCCGCTGCCTTTGCCGCGCGAGCGGGAATGAGCTGTGTCGTCGTCATTCCCGAGGGACACATTGCGCTTGGCAAGCTTGCCCAGGCACTCGTGCACGGCGCGCGCGTCGTGCAGGTGCGGGGAAATTTCGACGTAGCGCTCGACATCGTGCGCGAGCTTCCGTCACGCGCTCCGATTGTTGTCGTCAATTCGATCAACCCCGATCGCATCGAGGGTCAAAAGACCGGGGCCTACGAGGTGATTGATGCGCTCGGTGATGCGCCCGATGTGCACTGCATCCCGGTCGGCAATGCCGGCAACATCATGGCCTATTGGAAGGGCTATCGCGACTACTACGCAAAGAACCTCTCGACTCGGTTGCCGGTGATGATGGGATTCCAGGCGCTCGGTGCTGCACCGATCGTGCTTGGTCACCCCGTCGAATTTCCCGACACGATTGCCACCGCGATCAGGATCGGCAATCCTGCCTCTTGGGGCGGAGCAGTTGAAGCCGCGAAGGATTCAGGCGGACTGATTCGTGCGGTGAGCGACGAGGAGATTCTTGATGCCTACCGGTTCCTCGCGGTCGAAGAGTCGGTCTTTTGCGAGGCGGCCTCTGCAGCGAGTGTCGCTGGCCTGATGAAGTTCGGCGTGCCAAAGGGCTCGCGGGTGGTCTGTGTGTTGACCGGCCATGGTCTCAAAGATCCCGATCTCGCGATTACCCAGGCGCGCGTTCCTGTCACGGTCGAAGCCACGCTTGAGGCGGTACTTGCAAGCCTTGAGCTGGAGCAATAGTCGCTTTGTTAGCCAAGGTGGCAGCGGTTTTTGTGGGCTCGCACGCGTGTTGATTGCCGAGGCCGCGTTTCGGCGTTAGAGTGGAGATGCAGGCCTTCCTGCCGAGTGCGGTGTCACCGACGTGACCAACGCTCGTTTGGCGAAGCTCAGCTAGCAGATATCTGAGATCGCACCTCGCAATCTCCCGGCACGTCGCTCCCTTTTCGAGTTCTTCTGACAGGTGGCGATCTGCTCGAGCCATTGCCCGGTATTTCGTCTCCAAAAAGGGCACGCTGACACCGTGCAGCCTCAGGGGGGCAAAAGGGCAGCCATCTTCGGAGTAGCTGCGAACCCAAACATTCGATGTTCACCCTGAACATCAACAACAAGACCAGGAGCACAATCGATGGCTGGAGCAGATTCACCACGCTCAGTACTCGAAGGCAAAGAACGATCGGAGCTTGCCGTCATGGCAGCTGCGCTCGATCTCAGTGTCGCATCACGAGCAAAGAAGTCCGACGTCATTGACGCGATCTTGCAAAAGACTGGCGCCAGCGATGAGGACGCGCCCACAAAGCGCGGACCGGGGCGTCCACGAAAGAGCACAACCGAACAGAGCGAGGCTTTCACCGAGAGTGCATCAGTCGAGAGCTCAGAGGAGCTGACAAAGCGTGGACCGGGGCGTCCACGCAAGGCCACCGGGCCCGCTGATCGATCAACAAATCCCGAGCCGGAGACGACCTTTCACGCAACCCCTGTTGTCGAAGGAACCACTCCGGCAGAGAACGGAAACGGCGAGGGCCCACGCACCAACCACTCGCCCCGCCAACAGACCCCGCGTCGTGACAACGAGGGATCAGCCCCACGTCCCCAGGGTCAGGGTCAGGGCTATCAGGACCGGAATGCACAGAACCGCGACCAGAACCGCGATCCCAACGAGCTTGGGAACCGCAGGGGCAGGCGTCGTGGACGTGGTCGTGACCGCGAACGCGAGCCGGTTCAGGGACCGAACGGCGTCGAGCAGAGTCCGAACTACCAGGGCGAGCTCGTCAATGTGAAAGGTCTCTTGGACCTTCGCGAAGAGGGTTATGGGTTCTTGCGCACGGGCGGTTATCTGCCAAGTCCAAAAGATGTCTACGTCTCAGTCGGTCTTGTCAGGCGCTTCGCGCTGAGAAAGGGCGACGCGATCGAGGGAGCCTGTCGAGCCGCCTCGTCGAGCGAGAAATATCCTGCGCTGATCCGCATCGATGCTGTATCGGGACACGATCCCGACGAGGCAAAGAACCGGTCGAAGTTCGAAGACCTCACTCCGCTCTTCCCCGATTCGCAGCTGCGTCTTGAGACCGGTGATGACCCGAACAACTTGACGGCGCGCATTGTCGACCTGATCTCTCCGATCGGCAAGGGCCAACGTGGTCTGATTGTCTCTCCACCAAAGGCTGGAAAGACGACGATCATGAAACAGATCGCCCACTCGATCGAGGCAAACAACCCAGAGGTTCACCTCATCGTGTTGTTGGTCGACGAGCGACCTGAAGAGGTCACCGATATGCGTCGCTCGGTCAAGGGTGAGGTCATTGCCTCGACGTTCGACCGTCCGGCCGAAGAGCACACCTCGGTCGCCGAGCTGACGATCGAGCGTGCAAAGCGTCTCGTCGAACAGGGCAAGGACGTCGTCATCATCCTTGATGGCATTACCCGACTTGCTCGCGCCTACAACCTCGCACAGCCAGCGAGTGGCCGCGTGATGTCTGGTGGTGTCGATTCAGGAGCGCTCTATCCGCCAAAGAAG
>DATLTI010000190.1:0-11105 GCA_035533675.1 Acidimicrobiales bacterium
CCGATGAGGGGTGATCGACATGCTTCCATGAGAGCTCGGAGACGTGAACGAGTCCGTCCATTCCTCCAAGGTCGACAAACGCACCGAAGTTGACCACCGAGGAGATGACACCCTTGCGGATCTCTCCTGGCTTGAGGTTGATGAGGAACTCACCGCGCTGTTCTTTCTGGGTCTCCTCGAGCCATGCCCGGCGAGAGAGAACGACATTGTTGCGGTTCTTGTCAAGCTCGATGATCTTCGCCTCGAGGGTGCGGCCGATGTAAGGAGCAAGGTCTCGCACTCGACGAAGTTCGACAAGTGAGGCCGGCAAGAAGCCACGCAGTCCGATGTCCATGATGAGTCCACCCTTGACGACCTCGATGACGAGACCGCGTACAACGCCGTCTGACTCTTTCGTCTTTTCGATGGTGCCCCATGCGCGCTCGTACTGCGCACGCTTTTTCGAGAGGACCAGACGGCCCTCTTTGTCTTCTTTCTGGAGCACGAGTGCCTCGATGACATCGCCGATCTTGACGATCTCGTGCGCATCAACGTCGTGGCGGATCGAGAGCTCGCGTCCCGGGATGACGCCCTCTGACTTGAAGCCGATATCAAGGAGAACCTCGTCGCGATCGACCTTGACGACGGTTCCCTTGACAATGTCGCCGTCTTCGAATTCCACAATGGTCTGATTGACGGCATCGTCAAACGAGACCGAACCAAGGTCGTCTTCGACGATCTGGCGAGGGGTGTAGACGCCATCGGCGTCAAAGGTTCCCATCTCGGAGATTGGCGTCAGAACGACGGTGTCAGCTGTTTCAGCAGACTGCAAAGGGGAGGGGGAGGGGGAGGTGACTTCAGACATGAAATATTGGGCCTTACGCTCGGGCTTCTCACCTCGCTCCCCTGCTTGGAGGTAGAGCAAGATCAGTCGCAACGGATATGGACAGATCCCTCGAAGCTGGCTTGTTGGCGATGTGAACGAGAACAAAACAGCCGAAAAGAAACCTCAGAGATCCTACACCCCCGAAATCAGCCAGATTTCGCGTCCGCCCAGCTCGATCCCCAGGCGATGTTCACCTCAAGGGGCACGACGAGCGGGTAGGCATCGTTCATCGCCGAAAGCGTGAGCGCATGTACCGCGTCATGTTCAGCCGCTGTCGCCTCCAAGAGGATCTCATCGTGGACCTGAAGGACGATGCGGCTTGAGAATCGTGCCTCTTCGAGGACTCGGTCGAGGTTGACGAGCGCGGCCTTGAATATGTCCGCCGCGAGCCCCTGGATACCGGCATTCATCGCCTGACGTTCGGCGGCCTGGCGGACACGGAAATTATCCGAGTTGAGCTCTGGCAGATAGCGCCTGCGACCGCGCTCGGTCTCGGTATAACCGCGACGTTTTGCCTCCTGCACGGTCGCGTCCATATAGGCACGCACCGAGGGGAAGGCGATGAAGTACTGACTCAGGATCTCACTCGCCTCATCGACTCCGATTCCGAGCCGATTGGCGAGTCCAAAGGCCTCCATCCCATAGGCAAGCCCATAGGAGACCATCTTTGCCTTGGCGCGCTGTGCCGATGTGACCTCGTCGACTGGCACACCGAAGATTCCAGCGGCCGTGGTTGCGTGGATGTCTTGACCGTTCGCGAAGGCCTTGATCAGTCCGGGATCCTTCGCGAGATGCGCGATCACCCGGAGCTCAATCTGGTTGTAGTCCGCTACCAGCAGCTGACAGCCAGGCGCTGGGACAAAGGCCTTTCGAAAGCGGCGTCCACCGTCGCTTCGAACCGGGATGTTGTGCAGGTTCGGCGCATCAGATGAGAGCCGTCCGGTGCGCGCCACGGTCTGGCGGAACGAGGCATGGATTCGTCCATCGGATGCAACCTCCGCGAGCAGGCCGGTGCCATAGGTAGAGCGCAGCTTCTCGACCTCGCGAAAGCTCAACAGTGCATCGATGATCGGGTGTTGTCCGCGCAGTCTTTCAAGCGTCTGCGCGTCGGTTGAATATCCGGTCTTGGTCTTCTTGCCAGGCCTCAGACCGAGGTTGTCATAGAGCACGACGCGAAGCTGGGTCGGCGAGTTGAGATTGAACGGCTCACCGGCGAGTTGATGGATCTCGCCTTCAAGACGCCGGCACTCCTCGGTCAGCTCCTCGTTGATCGTTTGGAGCTGCTTGACGTCAACAGCGATGCCGACCCACTCCATCTTTGCGAGCACGCGGATCAACGGGAGTTCGATCTCCTCCCAGAGCGAGAGTGCACCGGTCTCTTCAAGTTCAGCTCGCAACCTGGTTCCAAGCAGGGTGATCGCCTCGAGTCGCTCGGCAAGGGGTGCGAGCGAATCCTCCTCCGAACCCTCCTCGAGCGCAAAGCCGAGCTGCTGGGTCAACGGCGCGTTTGAATTGATGGGCGTATCGACTCCGAAGCGCTGAGCGAGGCCCTCGAGGCTCTCCTGGCCAAGTGCAGGATCGATCAGATAGGCAGCTACCGCGACGTCAATCTCAAGAGAACGAATATCGACACCGAGTGCCAACAAAGCACGCATCAACTCCTTGACGCGCGCACCATAGAGCGGATGTTGTCCGTCTGACTGGCCAAGCAGTTTGGCGATTGCCTTGGTCACCTTTGCATCGCTAAGCAACCTTTCGCCAAGAACATCCACGTGATCAAGTTCAGCTCCCAAGAACGCTATTGCGGTCGGTGTCGAGCGGCCGGGAGTTCCCTGCCAGCTCGCCTCGATCGCAACGACCGCGCCCGGTGTCATCGATTCGAGTGCCAAAATGGCCCGTGCAGCAGACTCCGCTGTGTCGATCAGCACCACGGGACGAACGGCGTGTGTGCTCTTTGGACTGTCAGTCACTGGTGCTTTGGTTGCATCGATTGAATCAAGCACCGCGAGGAGGCGCTCTTTCAGCGTGCGAAGCTCGAGCAGGTCCAAGAGCGCGGTGAGCGCCTCTCGGTCGACGCCACCAAGCACAAGTTCTTCGTCGGTGACGTCGAGGGGAACGTCACAGACAATCGGGGTCAACAAGAGGTTGCGCCGGAGCTGGGGTTCGCTCTCGATCAAAGTTGCGCGAAGTTTTGGCGTCAACGTTTCGACGTGCGCGTAGATCCCCTCAATGTCTCCGTAGTCATTGATGAGTCGCGCTGCGGTCTTTTCTCCAATGCCGGGGACGCCGATGATGTTGTCAGACTTATCTCCGCGCATCGCGGCATACAGCGGGTAGTCACTCGGGCGCACTCCAGTGCGCTCAACTATCCCGGCCTCGTCATAGAGCACATAGTCAGTGACGCCACGCCGGTTATAAAGCACCTTGACATGGGGATCTTCGACCAGTTGGTAGGTGTCTCTGTCGCCGGTGACGACGATGACATCGTCACCGCGGCGCGAGATGTCTCGTGCGAGCGTGCCGAGCACGTCATCGGCCTCGAATCCAGCGCGATCAACGACGGGGATACCAAGGGTGCCAACGAGATTGCGGATGATGTCAAACTGCTCAACGAGAGGCTCTGGTGTCGGTGGTCTCCCAGCCTTGTAGTCAGGCACGATCTCATCGCGAAAGGTCGGCTCCTTGCGGTCAAACGCTACCGCCATCCCATCTGGGCGAAAGTCATCGACCAGCTTGGTCAGCATCGATACAAAGCCAAATACCGCCTGGGTCTGCTGGCCAGAGGCGGTGGCCATGTTCGTCTCCTGAAGGGCAAACCAGGCCCGGTAGGCAAGCGAATGTCCATCGAGGAGCAAGAAGGTAGCCACACGTCGATGCTAAGGCGCGCCCACTCCAGCCGATGATGATTTACGGATCATTTTTCCAGATAATTAACCAAAAACAGGCGCAATCTGTTTGGAGAGATTGCAGACGCCCGCCGGTAGACTGCTTGCGTGTCTGACGGCTTCCACCCCCCGGTCGAGGAGTACCTCGAGGCCATCTATGGCCTGACCGAAGAGGGAGTCTCTGTCATCCAGGCACGGCTTGTCGAGCGTCTCCGCTTCTCAGCCCAAGCGGTCTCGGAGATGGTCCACCGCCTTTGTGATGACGGATATCTCACCCGTTCGGGACGCGGCGTCTCGTTCACCGAAAAGGGCATGGAGCGCGCGCTCAGTGTCGTGCGTCGCCATCGCCTGGCAGAGCGCTTCCTCGTCGATATCGTCGGACTCCCCTGGCACAAGGCTCACGAAGAGGCCGGTCGCTGGGAACACGTCATCTCCAATGACGTCGAGGCACGCTTCATCGCGATACTCGGGCATCCGACGACGTGTCCGCACGGAAGCCTGATCCCGGGAATGGGTGGCGAACTCGGCGATCAGCTCCCGATCAGCGAGGTGCCAAACGGTACGCGCGTGCGTCTTGCGCGCATCACTGAACAGGTCGAGTCCAATCGCGCAGCTCTTGCTTTTCTCAACTCAAACAGCGTGATCCCTGGATGTGACATCGTCATCCGTGACCATCTGATCGATGGATCGATGACGGTCTCGCGCATCGAAAAGGACGGCACCTTCGGCGAGGTCGTATCGTTGCGGCCGGAGATCAACCAGCACATGTTCGTCAAGGTCGCGTAGCGATCCTCTCGCATTTAAAAGCCTGGGTGACTCACCAGTACCGAGTGACCGGGTATTGAGCTACGGGCAAAACGTATTCAACCTGGGGTAATCGTTCCCGCAACGACCGCCTGCGCGACCTCTTTCATCGTGATGCGGTCATTCATCGCACGCTGTTGGATGAACGCGAAAGCATTCGACTCACTCAGACCAAACCCGTCCATCAGCTTGCCCTTCGCTCGATCGACCCAGCGCCTCGTCTCGAGCTGTGCCTCAAGTGAGCGATTCCCCTCGCTGAGTTGTGCATTCTCATCGGCGAGCACGCGCAGTTCGCGAAATCTCCCGAGCGCGATCTCAATGGCCGGCAGGAGCTCCTCTTTCTGGAATGGCTTGATCAGGTACGCGAGCGCCCCGGCGTCTCGCGCCTGGTCGACAAGGTCGCGTTGACTGAATGCGGTCAGGATCAACACGGCGGTCTGCTGATCGGTCGAAATCTCTCGCGCCGCGGTCAGGCCATCCATACCCGGCATCTTGATATCGAGAATGACGAGGTCGGGGCGGTGTTCACGCACGAGCGCGACCGCCTCGTCTCCGCGGCCAGCCTCTCCAACGACGAGGTAGCCCTCCTCCTCGAGGATCTCCCGCAGATCGAGACGTACGATCGCCTCGTCTTCAGCAATCACTACCGTTCGTGCCAACGCGATGTACTCCTTCGTTTCAAAATAAACTGCAACGATCTCTCTGACATTTGTGCTTCGCCAACCTCTGAGTCGGTCGCCCGAAGGTGCAGACTCGCGTCAAACGGCGAACCGTCCTAGCCTACGAGCTTTGCGAGCAGCGCGTCCTGGGTGCTCTCGAGACTAACCACCTCGTGGGTTGCCTCGGCGTGGCGTTGCGCAAGGTCTGCGAGCCTTCTCCGAGCTTTGCTGTACTCGCGCTGTGCAAGCGGAGTCTCTGCAAGCGCAACGCGCGCGCCTGCCTCCTCTGCACTCAGCCGAGCATCCGCCATGCGCCCGGTGACAAATTCAAGTTCAGCGCGTTTGACGTCAAGATGCGCATGCACGTCAAAGAGTTGCTGCTCGACCTTGAATTGATGCTCTGACCGGGCTAATTGCATAGGGCGACAGTCTACGACGCTTGAAACAGACGGTTTCTCACACGCGCTGAGGCAATCACGTTCTCAAGCGGGGTGACCCCGATTCCGAGCCCGCTAGGCACTATCAGCTGGCCATTGCGCAACTCGTGGGGCAGTGTCAGATCGGGCGAGAAGTAGCGCTCGGAGCCGCCAAGATCACCGGGAAGGTCAAATCCGGGGAGAGCACCGACTGCGAGAGCCGCCGCGCGACCGATTCCGGTCTCGAGCATGCCTCCTATCGCAAGGTGAAGTCCCGCATCGACGCACAGCTCATGCATCTTCGCGGCAATCAAGATTCCGCCGACTCGCGCCGGTTTTACCGAGATCCCGTCGCACGCGCCAAGCGCGATTGCAACGCGCAGCATTCCAAGTGTCGTAACCGACTCATCGAGCAAGATCGCGGTCTCGAGGTCTTTCGCGAGTCGTGCATGACCGAGGAGGTCGTCTGGCGCGAGCGGTTGTTCAATGGCGGTGAGATCAAACCCATCGAGTGCACGAAGGATGAAACGGTGCTCCGGATTGTCATAGTCATACGCTCCGTTCGCGTCGAGAGACAGAACAACCTTGGGGTAAACCTCGCGAAGCGCGCGCACCACCTCGAGATCGTGTCCTGGCGCAATCTTGCACTTGATCCTTTGGTAACCCGCATCCATCGTCTGTGCGACCGCTGCGATGACCTCATCAGGAGTACCGATACTGATATTTGCTCCTGCGGGAACGTTTGACTGGGTCGCGTCGAGATAGCTCGCGAGCGATATCTCCCTTGCGCGAAGCTCCGCGTCGAGAAGTGCCATCTCGATTGCTGCCTTGGCCATCGGCTGGCCGCGCACCGCATCGAGCGAGGAGATCCGCCGCTCGACGGAAAGATCATCAGAGGAGTTGCGCATCAGTCTCGGGATGAGGTGATCGATCAACACCGCCTCCGCGGCGTCTGAGTACTCCTCGGTGTAGGTGGGTTCACCAAGCGCCGAGCACTCACCAAAGCCCTCCGCCTCATCGGTGATGATGCGGATGATCAGCACCGGACGTCGACCGTGTTCCCCAACACTCGTGCGAAGCGCGTTGAGTAAGACGAGATCGAGGCGACAGATCTCGACGACGCGGATTCTCATCGCCCGCGCCCGGGTGTGGCTGTTCGGTGGCGTTGACCAACCGAGGAGACGCGCATAGAGGCGCTACTGCTCAGATGAGGTGTCACCTCGCTAGCCTTTCACCCTCTGAGCGACCTCGCAGCAGCGATCTTCTGCCAATCTTGGTCGGGTAACCTTGGGCACTGCCCGGATGGCGGAATGGTAGACGCGGCGGCCTCAAAAGCCGTTGTCTGAAAGGGCGTGCGGGTTCGAATCCCGCTCCGGGCACGCACATCACAAGAGGGTCTCACCAGGTGGTCACCTTGGCGTCACCGGGTGCCTGATCACCGCGCGATCATCACTGACAATCGAACCCGCAGCAATCGAACCCGCAGCAATCCAACCGGCTGACTTTCACAGGGAGCGACATGACCGTTACGCGTATTGGACTACAGATTCCAAGCTTCACCTTTCAAGATGTCGCGGATCGCGACCTGTTTGCCAAGGTCGCGGAGATCGCGGGCGTCGCGGAACACTCGGGCTTTGACTCTCTGTGGGTGATGGATCACTTCTACCAGATCCCGATCATGGCGCCAGAGAGCGATCCAATGTTCGAGGCATATACGTTGTTGGCCGCGATCGCCGCGCGCACCGAGAAGATCTCGCTAGGCACCCTCGTCACCGGTGTCACTTATCGCAACCCGGCGCTGCTCGCGAAACAGGTGACGACGCTTGACCTGATCTCAAAGGGCAGGGCAATCCTTGGTATCGGAGCTGCGTGGCATGACACCGAGCACCTCGGCTATGGATTTGCCTTTCCCTCGGTCAAAGAGCGGATGGACCGTCTTGAAGAGACCGTACAGATCTGTCAGATGATGTTCACCGAGAATCGTCCAAGCTTTGCCGGGAACTACTACACGATCGATCAGGCCCGCAACATGCCGCGCCCGGTACGCGCATCTGGCATACCGATCCTCATCGGCGGAGGCGGCGAAAGGCGCACGCTTTCGCTTGTCGCGAAATACGCGGACGCGTGCAACCTGTTCGGGGACAAAGAGACGATCCGTCGAAAGATCGAAGTCCTTGAGCGCCACTGTGCGACGGTTGGTCGCGATCCAGGCGAGATCACAAAGACCCGCCTCGGAGGCATCGTCATCGCCAAAACGACCGCTGAGGCAGAGAAAAAGGCACAGAAGCTCGCCAAGGTGCGAAACATGGACGAGACACGTCTTCGTGCCTATGCGGCGATCGGCGATCCTGACACGGTTGCAGCTCAGATCCGCGACTACCTCGATGCTGGACTCGATGGCATGATCTTCAACATGCCAGACGCCGACGACCTCGAGATCGTCGCCCTTGCCGGCGAGACGCTCTCCAAGGTCATCGTCTAACGCTCGCTTGGCCAGAATTCGTCCTGCCGGGTGGGATATCCCGGGCAACAGCGCTTCAGACCGGCGGTTTGCTCTCTAATGTGGAGCGGGCGCGAAGAGATCTCGATGTAACCATCCGGGTGCTTTCGAGGTCTAATAGACGGCTGGAATAGGTTGCACCGTAGGGATTTGTATCGGCACGGGCCAGATGAGCCGCGTGCACCGTTGATTGCATCGTTGCGAAGGGAGCAGATCAGTTGCTGGCGTTCACCTTCCCGGGTCAGGGTTCGCAGCGCCAAGGCATGGGATCGAGTTGGGTGCACCACCCCTCCTTTGAACTGGTCGAGCAGGCAAGCAAGGCAGTCGATCGCGATATCGCCGACATGCTCTTGCAGATGGATCAGGAGACGCTGACAAGCACCGAGAACGCTCAGCTCGCAACCTTTGTACTCAGCCTTGTCATCCTTGATGCGACCGAACGTCTCGGCATCGCTCCGACCATGTGCGCCGGTCATTCGCTCGGCGAATACAGCGCTTTGGTTGCCTCGGGCGCACTTTCGTTCGAAGACGGTGTCCGGCTCGTCAATGAGCGCGGGCTTGCGATGAAAGAGGCTGCTGCCAAAAGCACCGGCACGATGATGGCGATCCTCGGTCTTGATGATGACAGCGCAGAGGCAGCCTGCATGCGCGCCGAGGGCGACGTATGGATCGCGAACTTCAACGCACCAGGCCAGATCGTCATCGCAGGAGCGCCAGATGACCTCGCCCGCGCCGCCGAGATAGCGAAGGAGCTTGGTGCCAAGCGGGTGGTGTCCTTCCCAGTCGGTGGAGCATTCCACACCCCTTACATGGCCCCGGCACGCGACCGGCTACGCAAGGCACTCGCCGAGGTGTCATTTCGCGAACCAGATCCGCCCGTCGTTGCAAATGTCGATGCCCGAACGCATGCGGACCCCGTCGAATGGCCAGGACTGCTCTCTGCCCAGCTGTGCAGTCCTGTGCGCTGGCACCAGAGCCTCGAGACACTCTATGAGTCCGGGGTACGCACCTTTGTCGAACTCGGCGCTGGCGCGGTGCTCACCGGACTCGTCAAGCGATCGATCAGTGCAGAGATCACCGCGTTGAATGTCGCCACCCCAGACGAGCTCGAGGCGCTCGTCGACGTGATCGCTGGAACCGAGGCCGCCTCGGTCCGCGAACTCGAACGCACAGCGGGCTTCGTGATGGCCGAGCGTCTGATCGTCGCACCGGCGACCGGGCCCTTTCGACCGGTTGCCGATTTCATCAATGCCGCTCCGACACTGTCCACGACCGAGACGCGACGCGAGAACATTGCGGTAAATGTGGGAGATCTCGTCGGTTGGGCAGGAGAGACTGAGATCAGGTCGCCGTTCGCCGGGGAGTTACAGGGCATCATTGTACTTGCGGGCGAACGCGTGGTCACCGGCCAACCGGTCGCATGGCTGAGAACCACCGACAGCCAAACGATGTCGGCAAAGGAGTCTTGATGGGTGGATCCATTATCGGGTGGGGCGCCTATCTGCCCGAACTCGTTGTCACGAACCAGGATTTCGAGAAGCGACTGGACACCTCCGACGCGTGGATCGTCGAGCGCACAGGAATCCGCGAGCGACGTATGGGTGGGCTCACCTCAGAGATGGCGATAGAGGCTGGACAGCGCGCGATGGACCGCGCGGGGGTCACGGGCGACGAGATCGACCTTTTGATCATCGCCACCTCTACTCCGGACCGTGCGATTCCTGCCACCTCATCACTCGTGCACTCAAGACTCGGCCTTCACGGAGGGGCGTTTGACCTCAATGCCGCCTGTGCGGGATTTGCCTATGCACTCGTTGCAGCGGATGGACTGTTGCGCATGGGGCATCGCTGTGCGCTCGTCATCGGTGCAGACAACCTCTCCAATGTCACCGACCAGAAAGATCGCGCAACCGCGGTGCTGTTTGGTGACGGAGCTGCCGCGGTCGTGATCCGCGCGAACAACAGGCCAGAGAACTTCATCGTCGCCTATGACCTCGGTGTCGATGGAGCCCTTGCGGACTTGCTCTACCAAGACCACGGCGGTTACATCCAAATGGCGGGCCGCGAGGTTTTTCGCCGTGCGGTACGCGCCGAGGTTGATTCGATCACCGCGGTACTCGAACAAGCTGACCTCAAGCCAGCCGACATCGCGCTGTTCGTCCCCCATCAGGCCAACCTGCGCATCATCGAGGCGGTGAACTCGCGCGTCGGAATCGATATCGAACACACGGCAATCGTCCTTGACAAGACCGGCAATACGAGCGCTGCCTCAATCCCTCTCGCACTGTGTGATGCAGCGGACGCGGGAAGGCTCCACGACGGGGACTACGTGCTGATGTCAGGATTCGGAGCGGGAATGACCTGGGCCTCAACGATCGTCAGATGGGGTGAGACCTCGTGAGCAATACACCTGCTGCACGCGTTGCGCTCGTTACCGGTGGCTCGCGCGGCATCGGGCTCGCCTCGGCGAGGGCGCTCCAGGCCGCTGGAGACCGGGTGTTCATCACCTATAAGAACGCAGCTCCGACAGATCTTGAAGGGCCGGCAGGCACGCTTGCACTCGTGGCGATTCACTGTGACGTTACGAGCAAAGATGACGTAGAGCGCACCTTCAAGACAATCGAGACCGATGCGGGCACAGTTGAGCTGCTGATCTGTTCGGCCGGGATCACCGACGACGCGCTGTTACCCAGAATGAACGAAGAGCGCTGGTCAAATGTCATCGACACCAATCTCACCGCGGTCTATCGCGTCACGAAGCGCGCGATCTCGGGAATGATCCGCGCGAGAGGTGGCCGGATCGTATTGATCGGCTCGGTCGTTGGCATGCTCGGCAACGCCGGGCAGACGAACTACTCCGCCGCGAAAGCAGGATTGATCGGCTTTGCGCGCGCGCTCAGCCGAGAGGTTGCGAGCCGGAACATCACCGTGAATGTGATCGCACCGGGTCTGATCGACACCGACATGACGGCCGCG
>DATLTI010000191.1:0-13043 GCA_035533675.1 Acidimicrobiales bacterium
GCGCCCGTCATAGACCTTCATGATCGTGTTCTTGGTCGAGAGGTACAACGGGTAGTGCCGGTCGAGCGCATAGCGCATCGAGGCCCGGGCAAAATCACGGATCGAATCGTCGTAGTTGAACATTCCCATCACCACTCCACCATGTTCGGGGAACTTGGCGATCTCGAGCACAACCGGCTCGCCACCATCATCGGGCACATAGGTCAGCAGTGCTTTCCCGGCAGCCGGAACGCGAAAATCAGTCGCTCGGTACTGGTCAGCAAAGGCGTGACGGCCAATCACGATCGGCTTGGTCCATCCTGGTACCAGTCGGGGAACGTTTTTGATCACGATGGGCTCTCGGAAGATCACACCACCAAGAATGTTTCGGATTGTTCCGTTGGGGCTGCGATACATCTCTTTTAGCCCAAACTCCTTTACCCGCGCCTCGTCTGGTGTGATCGTCGCGCATTTCACGGCAACGCCATACTTCTTGGTTGCCTCTGCCGAATCGATAGTGATCTGGTCATCTGTCGCATCGCGAGATTCAATACCAAGGTCGAAGTACTTGAGATCGATGTCAAGGTAGGGGTAGATCAAACACTCCTTGATGAACTGCCAGATAATCCTGGTCATTTCGTCACCGTCCATCTCTACGACGGGCGTTACCACCTTGATCTTTGCCATCTTGTGGATCTCTCCTTATCGGTGAATCACTGCAAAACCTCTCTGATGGTAGTCCCCAACCCGACTTGGGCACCAACTTCAGCAATGTAAGAAGCGCCCGCGACCTGTTGCATCGGGCGAAAGACAGATACACCCACCAATCACAACAACACCAGCGTTCAGGCCTGCCTTGTTCTCTCAATCCCCAACGCATTCGATCTGCCCAAAGATCCAATTGACAGAACAAAGGGCAATCTGTATTTACTTGCCAAGACCCCAGAGCCGGTCGGAAAGACCTGAGGAACGCTCCGATGGGTGTCCAATTGCTGCGCGAAGGGATTCTTCACTTGCGACGATGCTGACGCTGCGTTTGGCCCGCGTCACTGCTGTATAGAGAAGCTCCCTTGAGAGGACGGGAGAAGGAGGCTCCGGAAGCGAAACAATGACGCTATCGAACTCCGAACCCTGGCTCTTGTGAATGGTCATCGCCCACCAGGTTTCAATATCTCGTAAACGCGCGAGCGGAACTGAGCGCACCTCGGCCACTTCGGAGAAAACTGCGACTGGCTTTCCGAGATCGACTACAACACCTGCGTCTCCATTGAAAAGATGATTCAGATAATCGTTGCGGTTGACGATAATTGGGCGACCGACATACCAGTCGTGTTCACCGATGTAGTCGGGGTGACGACTTCTCACAAGTTGCTCTATACGCGAACTCCAATTCAGGACCCCTTTCTGGCCGTGGCGCGTGGCGCAAATGATCTTGAGTGCAAGGAGATTCTCGAGCGCAGCCTTGGAATCACCGCGCCGAGCGGCCTCGATGACCTCTATCGCGTTCACAGCAGCGCGTCGATACTGAGCCTCGCTGCCATGCTCGTCATTGATCCATTCAAGATCTGCAGAATCATTGGAAGAAAGGATGCGGATCGCCTCATCAGTTTGGCCATTTCGAATCGCGTCAGCAAACTCCGCTACAGGTGACCTCTCCTTAAAGCGATGTTGTTTTTCCAGATGGACAATTGCATCGCCCATGGGTCCAATGGGTCTATCGACGAATGTGCTGCCCACAATGTCTCCGAGCACGGCACCGGCCTCAACACTTTCGAGCTGAAACGGGTCACCGACAAGCACCAGGCTCGCGTCTGGCTTAAGTGCCTCAAGGAGTCGCGCGAAAAGCGGAAGAGAGACCATCGAGGCTTCGTCGACCACGACGAGATCGTGAGGAAGGAGGTTCTGGCGATTGTGCGCGAAACCACGGAAGGGATTTGCTCCAAGAAGACGATGCAACGTAGTCGCCTGGAGCCCAGAGGTCAAAGACGTGGTACCGGCGACGCGTTCCTTGGCTTCACCCTCGCGATGGAGTGCAAGGGTCATCCTCTTCGCGGCGGTAGCGGTTGGAGCCGCGAGGGCCGAAAGGAGACTCCTTCCCTCGCTGGCAGCGAGCACATTCACCTGGCGAAGCAGCTGGGCGATGGTTCTCGTTTTTCCCGTTCCAGGTCCTCCCGAAATGACCGTGAGTCGACGAGTAAGTGCGCGGTAAACGGCCAGACGCTGAGGATCGTCACGCCCGGCGGCTCCGAAATCGTCTTCGAAGAGCTCGTCGTTGAGGAGATCCCTGTCGAACAATCCACCATCGGTCTGGGCGCGCAGCAACAGCTGACGCGCGAGCGCAAGCTCGTAGTGCCAGTATCGATCGAGATAGAGCCGATTTCCTTCGAGCACAAGAGGCCTTGGCGTGGCAGAAAGAACATGACTCGAGACCTGCACGACTCTGCTTGACGAAAGGTGTTTTACCCAATCTTGAACCGCTGGTAGCGCAGGCAATTCAACACCAGATTGCTGGGGGAATGCAGAATTCAATGACCCAGCGATCTGATCAAGCGAGAGACACACCTGCCCCTCGCGCACCGCTCGGACACTTAACGCGACTGCGAGCAATACCAGGGGGTCCGTCTCTTGAGATATTCGTCCCACTGTTCGAGCGACTTGGACGTCACTTGCGACAAGGACTCCGGCTCCGACGTAGGGCAAAAGACTCGCGGTCTCATCATGAACGTAGGCGGCGTGCGCTATCACGAGAGCTCCATGATTCCATCGAGAGTGTCACTCAGGTCTGCAAGAAGTGCCGGGGAGAACTTCCATCCAAAGACACCATTGGGGCATCCAGCCTCGCGGGGAGTATCGGGCCCTTGTAGGCCACGAAGGAAGAGGTAGGCCACGCCTCCAAAATGAACCTCCGGGTCGTAACCGGGAATTCTCCAGCGAAGGTATCGGTGCAAGGCAACCGCGTACAGGGTTGCCTGGAGTGGATAGTGGTGCGCCTCCATTGCTTTTGGAAGAAGAGCCGGGCGGTAATCAAGTGACCTTGGAAGCCGTCCCATCTCCGAAAGGGTGTTCGTTTTATAGTCAGAGAGCACGTAGCGCGAATGTGGTGCTCCAGCAAGGGTGTCAGGGACGCGAACTACGAGGTCGATTGAACCGGTCAGATGACCAGCAAGTTCTTCGTCAAAGATCCCGCCGCGCACACGTTCGGCCCAGGGCCGAATCGGATCATCTTTGGACAGATGACTCGCAAGTACTTCGCCGATATCACGAATATTTGCATGGTGTCGACCATGACCGAGGCGGAGCTCAAATCCGAGTTCATCAAGTCTGTCAAGCCGACCAAAATCTCTCAACCGCCTGTCTGCGAATATCGGACCAAGAGGGGTCTCGATCACCGATTTCAGACCGCAGACCAACTGAGACCGATCGAGCGAAAGCCCCCGCCATCGCAACTGTCGCTCTACGGTCTCAGCGAGCGCTCTCTCGAGGTCATGTTCTGTGAAATCAACCTCCTGGAGAACTTCGTGAACCAAAGTGCCAAACTGCGTGCCACCCGCAAGATAACCAAGAGGAAGATCGGATTCTTTTCGCTCAAGCACCGGCACGACCTCTACCTCCATGGCCACCGATTCATCGTTTGCTCCCGAATCCCCGAGGCTCTCATCGGTCGGGTCAAATCGCGAATTTGTCATTCCTGGGCCCGCTCGGTCTATAGGGCTCATCGCGCTAAACGACCATCTTCGATTA
This sequence comes from Acidimicrobiales bacterium, assembly GCA_035533675.1. GTDB lineage: Bacteria > Actinomycetota > Acidimicrobiia > Acidimicrobiales > Bog-793 > CAIVND01. The sequence continues at coordinate 3,721 of DATLTI010000191.1, forward strand.
AATGTCGTAAAACCACGGTCGAGTTGCGCGACCTCGATCTGCGTAGTCGTGGCGTTCGACTCCTGATCAGACCAGCGCGGAACCGAGGGCCAGTTGGAGCCAATTTCATCGATCAAGATTTCGTTCAGATGGCCATCAGGCACAAGACGCTCGCGCAAATCATCGACAACAAGGTCATCCGCGGGAATAACGAAGTCCGCGATCTCACCATTCGCGTCGTCGATGCGTGCAACACCTTGTGCGAACAACAGGCGAGCAAGTCCTGAATTCTGGTTGTCTTTAACCCTTGTCCACCAAACGATGGTCTGATGTTCGGCGCGAGTGAGTGAAACATAAAGCTGACGTAGGTCCTCTCCGACTGCGTCTTTCAGCGCAAGACGGAGACGTGACTTGGATGCGCTTGAAGAGGGCCACGGCTTCGATCGATCGACCACAAGAACACGTTCGTTTCGATTGAAATCCTGGTAAAAATCCGCGCCCCGAACGGCGTGCCACATTGAAGGAACGCATACGATCGGAAACTGAAGGCCCTTGGATTTATGGATTGTCATAATCTGCACTGCCATGGCCTCAGATTCGATCTGCTGTGAGAGGACATCCTCATCAAGATCATCGCGATGAATCTCGTTCAGCTCATCAAGCGCTCGGAGCACTCCGTCGGGAGTCGGATGCCGCAACAGGCCGCTCCGGTGTAACAGCGCAACAATTTGATTCAGATCGGTCATATTCCTGTCGCCGTTATGCAGACCGAGCACGTTGTGCATAACGTTGCTCTCTGCCCAAACGGTCGAACAGAAGTCGACGATGCCAAATCGACTGAGCGCATCAGACCACCGAAGAAGGGTCTCCTGGATCTCGCGTAAAGCGTCGTCATTGGCGCCCGCAATGCGCTCTGCCTCGACCCTGAAGAACCAACCGAGAGCCACGCGACGCGCTCGATCCGGATCGGCTGGCTGCGCCAGCGCGTACATCAGAAGTCGCCATTGCGACTCGGCTTCGGTCTCGAGCACGCTAAGACCTTGACGGATAACTGCGGGAATCCCCCGGTTACGAAGTGCCTGCTGCAGGGTCACCGCCTCAGCATTTCGCGAGACCAGTACCGCTATATCGTTTGGCCGTACGGATCGAAACTCATCTGGTACTCCAAGTGGAATTCTCGCCTCCTGAAGCAGACTGTGGACACAGCAGGCGAGGTCGATCGCAATTGCATCTTTTGCTCCCTCGGTAGCGATGAGATCGCGCGATTTTCTTGGAAGCTCCCTACCAAGCGCTGTCCTGATCGAAAGGCCAGGAAGGACCTCGTTCAATGGGCCAACGAGCCGGCTGAGGCGGTGTTCTTCAGAAGGCCGAACCGGTTGAAAGGCAATCTCGGAGTGTCCGAGCGTGGCTCCGCGCAGAAGACGGTCGAGGCCCGTCAATAGGGCACCATCCGAGCGATAGTTCACCGAAAGCCGATGGTGCTCAACATTCTCCATCAACGTTGCGCCAAGATACGAGTAGACATTGGCGCCTCGAAATCCGTAAATCGCCTGTTTCGGATCGCCGACAACGATCAATCGCGTTCGACTTCCAATCGATCCAAAGAGGCACTCAAAAATATCCCACTGCACCTGGTCGGTATCTTGAAACTCATCGACAAGGGTCACGGGAAATCGTCGGCGCAGCAGAGCGATCGCGTGAGAGTCTTCGCTGAGCGCATCACGAAGCTGGGTGAGGACATCGTCATACGAGAGCGTCCTGCGAAGCCGTCGCCGCGCAGAAACCTCACCAAGAACAATCTCAAGCATCGCCCGCTTTGACTGTGCCTCAGTAAATGCTTCATTCACCTCGCCAAGCTCTTGGACCTCGAGATCAGGGAGAATCTTGATACCCGGGTTATTCAGAGCAGTTTTCGCCAGCCCTATCAACGTCGACTTTACGGACGCTTTGAGACGGTGAAGTGCCACACTGTTGTTGTCATTCTTTAATACCTCGCCCGAAAGAACGTCAGCAACCACCTCGTTGACGATCTCATCGGTATCATCCTTGAGGTTCGCATCAAGATCCAGACGCGCAGAGGTGCCGAGCGTCGACCTGATCTGCTGAGCAAAGCTATGAATTGTTGTTATCGTCGAGGTGTCGAAATTCAGTAGAGCCTTTTCGAGTCGATCTCGGTGACGCACAAGATCAAATTTCGCGAGATGCTCGGTAACCTGATCATTCTCTTCTATTGGAATCAGTCCGGCTAGTGCACGTGCGGTGTACGAGATACGTGCACGGATCTTCTCACGCAGCTCCCTTGCGGCAAGTCGTCCAAATGTCACCACGAGGATCTGGTCGATCGTTACCTCGGTCTCGGCCACATAACGCGTGGCAAGAGCCGCGATGGTGTACGTCTTGCCGGTCCCAGCGCTCGCTTCGATCGAGGCTCTACCCTCGCGCGGGATTGCACCGATAAGGTCGAACTCCGTCACCTCAATCACTGCCGACGACTGATTTCGCCAAGTTCGATTCCGGTATTGGATTCACACCTTCGATGGAAGTTGCCTCGAATGTTCCCCAGAGGTAGTGCGCGAGACGCGCCGCTCGCGACGGGCCTTCGCCTGGATCGGCGACCCGAGCCGGGATCTGAAGCAACTCTCTCAGTTTGATATTTCCAAATGCGAGAACATTGTCCCGATCGGTTCCATCGGAGAAAACATTCTTTCGTCCGCTCGCCCAGTCGCTCTCCTCAGGAGTTTCATAGTGAAGCGCCTTTGAGAGACTGGCAAAAAGGGGCAGGGGCTCGTTTCGACCAAGTTCAGCAAGACGAAGCACCGTAGAGAGCCCCCGGCAAGCACTCTCGATCCTTGCCTCTTTCGATTTACCTGCAAGTGCGAGATTTACAACGCCGACGCTGTCTTTTCCAGAAACTGGTCTGCGTAAAGACACGCTTGTCCAATACGTATCAGGCGCATGCAATGTGAGGACCAGAAGATCGAGCCACGCGCTTAATTCATCGACGGATCGCAGTCGAGAGAACTTCACGTCCCATGTCCCACGCCAAGACAAACCGTCTGCACTTTCATGCTCTCCCACAGTCAAGGATCCAGTGACGCGCTTTACCGGTGGTCCATCTTGTTCAAGCACAATGCTGAGCATCTCAGGTGCCTCGTTCGAAATCGATGGATCGATACCGAAATCAGACAAGGTATTGATAAGCACAGAGACTTCGCCTTCAATCTCCTCGCGAACTGCATGTGCAAGGTGACCTACTGGCAGTGCCCCGCGTGCCTGTTCTCTCATCCACCACGCTTCGCGGAGGTCTTTCCACACTTCGTCACCGGAAAGACTGAGTCTCGTTGCGAGAAGTCGACGGCCGATATCGGAGCGCTCTGTCGGCTCAAGGGCAATTGGGAGTTCATCGGAGGTCTCATTCTGGTCGAACGGCCGATAAATCTGGAGGCTCTTCTTAAGAAAACATCTCACGGGATGGCGAAGGAATTCGCGCAGATCCTCGATTGAGAAAATGCCCTCCTCCCCCGAGATTTGAATTGGATCCATCAAGAGTGGTCGTGGTCCAAGATCCTGATTTCGCCGAGCACGCGCGCCAGCAAGGGCCGCTGCGTTAAAGCTCCACGGACCATCATGCCCGAGTCGTCCAGCTTCAAAGTTACGGTCGTCATAGGACTGACGCGGATGGACTATCTCGCGTTTTTGCCTATAGAGCAATTGCGATGTCGGGGTGAGAGTCTGAATCACCGTGTCTTCAAGCTCGAGAAATTCGACCGAGCGTGAAGCGGGCAAATTCGTCCGAGGATCAAAAGCGGTAAATGTGACAATGAGTTTTTCCTGCGCTGCCAACATTGCTTCGAGAATGGACTGACGCGCCTCAGATCGTGGATCTGGATCACCGAGCTGAGGAGCCAGCGCCATTACATCATCGCCGTTTGTCTCCACATCGCCTGCGGGTGCGTCATCGAGGCCAAGGAGACACACGACCTTGAAGGGAACCCAGCGGAGAGGTGTCAGTGAAGTTACGGTCACACCACCGCGAAAAAACTCCGATCTTCCGGGAGCGCCACGGAGACCTTCGGTGAGAACGCGCCGCATGTCCGCAAGCGAAATCCCTACTGCGCTTTCGCGACCGTTGTGAATCGCGCTCTCGGAGATTCTCGCAAGCAGTCGCCTTAGCCCATCAGACTGCCAAGACTGCGCAGGGTCGACATCAAAGAAGTCATCGCTTGCCCCCGCCAGCACTTCGCACCATTGGCGAGGAGGACGCGTCTGCTTGAAATGTTGGGCCGCGCCATCAAGTCGATCTAGCAGCTCGCTGAACCGGCCAACAATTTCGATGTCTTCACCTTCAATCCCAATTGGCGCGATGTCGCCTTCGGCGAGGCCATACTCAAGGTCGTGAGTTGTCACTCCAATCAGTAGGCTCTCCACCGCTGCTCTCCATGTGTTGAGCTCGTAACGCTCGGGAAAGCCCATTGCAAAACGATGGTCTGCACTCAGGCCCCATCGAACATTGGCAATGCGGGCCCATTGATTGATCTTGGCTAATGCATCGTCATCAAAGGCAAACCTTCTTCGAACAGGATCGAGTGCAATGAACTCAAGCACCTCGGAGGCGCTGCAACGGCCTCCCACCAGTTCAAGGAACGCGTCGAACGCCTCCAGCAGAGGATTCGGACTCCGAAGGGACCTATCACTCATGTGATAGGTGAAGGTTGAACCTGGATTTGCGGGAGTTTCAAAGGTCTCCCCGTCGGACACTCGAGGCGCAGACTGCGGCAGACCAAAGCCTGCCTCGATATACGGTGCGTAGTCACTGATAGCAGGACACAGCACAACGATCTCTTCTTCTTCAAGATCTGGGTCGTCTTGCAACAGGTGCAAGATTGCGTCGCGAAGTACCTCCACCTGCCGTGCCGGGCCATAACACGCGTGAATTTCGATTGACCCATCATCTGGCTTGAGCTCGAAAGTGCCATCCGGTGCTCGATCTGTGCGGAGGTCATCTTGTATTCGAGCGAGCAGCGTAATTGGCTCCTGCGATCTGGCTCCCGAAGGACGTTCACCAAGGTGCCGGATAGTTAAAGATTCCCGCTGTGGTCTTGCAACCGCGAGCAGCGCTGCGCGCTCTCGGAATGGAGACCCCCAAGACGTCAGAAGCGGATGATGCAAAATATCTTGGGAATGATCATGAGAGCGAAGCAGCGATGAATTGCCGCGCGTCCCTCTGAGGCTCTCCTCAATGCGCCTCGCTGCGATTGGCGACGGCTCAAGGAAAAAACAGTGCACATCCCGCGTCGACGCAAGCGCCTCTATGAGATCAAGAAAGCCACTTCCACCTGGAAGTGCGGTGATGCCAAATATCGAGAGTCGAGGTGGAAGATCGAGAGTGAACTCTCCTTCTCTCACACGATCGAGCAGCATTCCAAAGCGCTCAGGAGGACTCTCTTCGCCAATTCGCTCTCGCACGCGGCGCCAGAGTTCTGGCTGCCACGCGAGCTCTTTTGCCAATGCGTTGTCAATCGCATCGACACTTTTGCCAGATATCCATCGTTTGATGAGCTCAGGCCGATGTAGCGCATAGCGGTCAAACAGATCGGCGATCCTTCGAGCCCGGCCGTAGGGAGAGGCCCCTACGGGCAACTCCGGCATGATCTGGCTTTGAAGATCTCTCTCGCTATCGTCAAGGACCTCCAAGACTGTCCAAACCAATTGGTCGATATGCCAAGGATCCGGCTCTGAGCCTGCGAGCTCACTGTGGGCGACGTCGATGATGAGCTGTCGAAGCTTTCCAGGGAAATTAAAATCAATATTTGCCGATATTCCGTCTTCTCGCGCCGAGGACGAGCCAAGCGTGCGGGCGAGTTCGAGCTTGGTCCATCGCTGCATTCCTAAGGTTGGCACCGCTACCCATTCACGGGATATGGGATCTTCAAGAGGCTCGGCGAGCACCTTTGAAAGTGCACGAACGAGAGGCCGGATTTCGGGAGCTTCGTTCAGGTACAACATGAAATGACGTTATCGCCTGCCTGTGTCATCTGCCATGAAGAACTCTTGCTCGATCGAGACAGACGTTGCAACAAGCTCGCGTCACCTGTTTTCGGTCCTTGATCAGTCCAATCGAGCGGGAGGCACGGTTAGATGAAAATGACAGGGCCCACTATTTTGCAACCTGTACGGTAGGAGCCAATGGATCGGGTTCAAGGGGGCAATCGATATGGCGTTGAACAGACAGGTGGCCGATCAGCTCGCAGAGGCCTGCCGGATTCTTGGAGCATGGGATATGACTCACGGTGCCGAGGGGCACGTGAGCTACTGGGATGGCGAATCTGATTCGATACTCATTCGAGGAAAGGGTTCAGACCAACTCGGAGTGCGCTACACGCGTCCATCAGACATTGTCGAGGTTGACTTCGATTCCAACACGCTTGAGGGTGGAAATGCGGGAGTTCGCTCACCCAGCGAAAGCTTTCTGCACACGTGGCTTTTCCGTCAGAACCCAGAGATTCGTTCGGTGGTTCATATGCATCCGCGCCATGCAATGCTGCTTACGATCTGCGAGAAGGAGATCTTCCCGATGCACGGACGCGTGTATCAGGGCGCAAAACTTGCTGTCGACGGGATCGATACCTACCCGACAAGCATCACGATTCATGACCATGACAAGGGAGAGCGATTCGCTCAGTTCATGGGCAAGAAGAAGGTGGCGTTGATGCGCGGTCATGGAATTACTGTCGTTGGCACAAGTATCGAAGACGCAACGGTACGAGCCCTAGAGCTCAACGAACTCCTGAAAATCACCTACGAGGCCTATCTACTTGGCGATCCAAAGCCACTACCACAGGGCGACATCGACTATCTGAGAGCAGAGCATCAGTCCGATCGACCGAGAGGAGCTGCAGGAGGGGAAAAGGGAATGCTTGCAAACTACCGCTACTACGCGATGATGAGCGGCGAGATGACCGTCCCCAGCGATTGAGATGACATCGGGCCAAGATGACGACCTCGCACAGATCTACGCACTCCGCGAGGAGATTCGGAGACTTCGTCTTGAGATCGGACAGCTGCGCAAGAAAAATGAAGATCTTCTGCGAACGCTGAGCGACCGTGATTTCGAAAGACCACCTCACTACCGATAACGCTCACCACCATGTCATTTTGTCCAGATCTTGCGCACTCTCAGGAGTCTCGCAAAAGTGACTCCACGCGCTGATGCCAGTCGATGTTTTCCGTACTGCCTCCCGCTAAATGCACCAGCCGCCGCTCGTCTCGAAGCTGTTGTGCGACCCGTGAAGCGTTTTTGGGTAGAGACTCGGCAACAATGTTGCGAAGCGCCTGAGCGAGCGCTGGCGAGGACCCCTGAGTTGATACCGAGACAACAATGTCGCCATCACGATGCAGCGCGGTGAAGAAGAAACCTGAGCGCGCCGGATCATCAACGACGTTCAACCAGATATGTAGTCGAGAGGCCTCGTCTACGACGAGGTCATTCACGAGAGGATCTCCGATTGCCGAGACAACCAGCCAATAATCGTTGAGGTCCCCACTTGCAAACCGTCGAAGAGAGAGCGAGCCGATACCTGGAGGGAGCTCAGCCGTGACAGCCTCAGCGATCACGTCAACGCTTGCGCCGACGTCGAGAAGCTGACGCGCCTTGTGCGCGGCCACCTTGCCCGCGCCAAGCACCAGCGTGCGACGATCTTTAAAATTGAATGCGAGTGGCAACATCATGCAATAAGAGATGCGACAGATTGAAGATCACAGAGGTCAAGTGCGGCGACGGCTCCAACAACGATGACTGCCGGCGGGCATATATCAAGACTCGCAAGACCATCAACTGAACTACGCAAAACGTGCTGGTCGCTCGTCCATGCTGATTCAATGACCGCGACTGGAGTTTTGGGCGAGAGTCCACCGCGATAGAGCTGTTCGGCGATCATTGCCCGGTTCGCCACACCCATCAATATCACCAGCGTGACGTCAGGATGCACGAGACCAGAGAAGTCGACCGTCGATCCGTCCTGACTATGACCAGTGACGATTGTCACCCCGCTTGCGACACCCCGGTGGGTAACGGGGATCCCTGCTGCAAGCGGGGCACTCAGGGCTGAGGTAACACCTGGAATAATCTCGAAGGGAATCCCTGCCTCTTGGAGAGCTCGAGCTTCCTCGCCTCCGCGTCCAAAGACAAATGGATCTCCGCCTTTAAGTCTCACGACACTCGAGTACTCGAGACCCAACGTCACAAGGAGTTCGTTGATCATCTCCTGGTTGTTCGATCTGCCCGGTCGCTTTCCAACATCGATGGTTTCAACATCGGGAGAGGCGAGCGAAAGCACCGAGGGGTCGACAAGGCGATCATGCACGACAATCTGCGCCTCAGCGAGAAGCCGTGCGCCCTTGAGTGTCATGAGATCGGCATTGCCAGGTCCGGCGCCGAGTAGATAGACCGTCATGGATACACCGCCCGGTGAAGAAAGTCTCCGAAAGCCTCCTCATTCAGCCCCTCTTCTTTCCACCGATCAAGGAGCGGTGCCATAATGCCCGGAATCTGTTCAATGGTGACCTTTTCCCGATAGAGCGTCGCAAGTCGATCGCCGCGCGCTCCTCCGCCGAGAAACAGGTCATAGGTGGATTTTGTCTTTCCAACGACACCGATCTCGGCAACCGCAGGACGCGCACAGCCGTTCGGGCATCCGGTCATTCGAAGCTGCAGGGATCGACCTACGAGGTCACGAGTTTTCATCTCGTGCTCGAGCAGCTCAACAAGATCGGGAAGGCGTCTCTCTGACTCCGCGAGAGCCTGGCCGCATGTAGGCAATGCCGGGCAGGCAAGAGCGCTTCTCTCGACTGGCCCGAGGTCTTCGGTGCGAGCAATGCCACATTGCGTAAGGATTTCGGCGATCTCTTCGCGATCTTCGGGGCGGATATGTGAGACAAGCAGATCTTGAGCCGCGGTGAGATAGAAGATGACATCGAAACGCTGCGCGATCAATCGGAACGCCGATCGAAATTGTGGCCCCTCGGCGTAATCTCTCGCCCTACCAGAGGGGATTCGAACGCCAACCTGGTGAGTTCGATCCGGAAGCTCTCTCCATCCAAGGTGGTCATCTACCACCGCGTGTATTGGAGGCAGCGGAATCGGACGTAGGGCACGTCTAAGTCGTTGCTCGACTTCGCGGCGAAATTCGGAGATACCAAGATCGGAAATGAGATATTTCATGCGCGCGCGTCGGCGATCAACGCGTCCACCGAGTTCACGATAGGTATCAAGAATGCTACGGATCAGCTCGTCGATCTCGTCGTACTTCGCAAAGGTCAGTGGCTCGGCAAGGCGAGCGAAAGTC
>DATLTI010000192.1:0-7033 GCA_035533675.1 Acidimicrobiales bacterium
CAGTCCTGACGCGAGGGTGTCATCGCGATGTCCAGCACCTGGGTGGACGACGAGACCCGCTGGCTTGTCGATGACGATAATCGACTCGTCCTCGTAGACGACCTCGAACGCGATTGCTCCGTGATCAGCAGCACGCAAGACATCTCTCGGCAATTTGATCGTGTCGTCAAAGGCAATCACGTCTCCTGGTGAGACCCGGTGGTGACGAACCTGGACGCGATTTCCATTGATCGAAACTCCACCGGCCCCAATCATTTCGGTGATCTCGGTGCGTGACATTCCGGTGATCATCGCAAGAGCACGGTCGACACGTTCGCCATCTAGGGCATCTGATACCTCAACGACCTGCCCGGCGTTCGCGCGCTCTTGGTCATCTGCCATGGTCTTGCCTCTCGGTTGATTGATCTCTGTCGCTCTGATTCTCTGTTTCATCGCGAGACTTGAAAGAGAGGAAAAACACCATCACACAACCACACGTCACCGCGGAGTCGGCAATGTTAAAGGTAGGCCAGAAAGTCGAGTGGATGAAGTCGACCACCGCTCCACCGTCGCCGCGAAACAACCGATCGCTGAGATTGCCAAGCGCTCCACCGACAATCAAGCCAGCTGCGACCGCCATTGGCATCGTCAACGTGTGGCGTCGAGACCACACGAGTACGAACAATCCGCCGATCCCAAGCAGCGCGATTGGGAGGGCAAAACCAAGCGCAAGGGAAAACGCAATGCCACTGTTTCTTGATAGCTCAAGAGAGAAAGGCCCAAAGAGCGCGACCGGACGGTTCAGATGGGTAACCGCAAGTGATTTTGTAACCTGATCGATCAAAAGCACTCCAAGGGCGACGCCACAGGTAACGAGGTAGCCGACCCGATGCCGACGAGCGCCAAGAGCATTCCTCAACGGCGAGAGAGACCGCCTGCCGAACAGGGAACGCAAATACGGGCCTCAGGAATCGCCGAGAGCCGGGTCTTGGGAATAAGCCCCTCGCAGCGCTCGCAGATCCCATAGGTTCCAAGGGCAATCTTGCGAAGCGCGAGATCGATCTCCTCAACGAGAAGTCGCTGCTTGGCAGCGAGCTCGAGGTGAATCTCCCGGTCGACGGCCACGGTTCCACCCTCGCCCGACTCCTCGTCGAACTGGATGTCGCCTGGCTCCATCTCCTCGACAAGCGCGGCTGCCTCTTGCTTTTGACTCTGTTCCTGGGTAAGACGGATCGCTCGCTCGTCAAGCAGCGCCTGCTTTTGACGCTCAAGGAAGGCAACGTCTTTGCGATAGCCCGGTGAAACCTTCTTGACCGGAGGGGCCTTTGGAGCAACAACCTTTACGGGAGCCTTGACGACGGGTTCGGCTGCCTTCTTCACAGGCGCCTTCACGGGCGCTGCCTTCGATGCCACTGCTCTTTGCGCGGGGGCCTTCTTTACAGGCGCCTTCTTCGCGACGACCTTTTTTGCGGGGGCCTTCTTCGCGACAACTTTCTTCGCCGGAGCCTTCTTCGCGACAACTTTCTTCGCCGGAGCCCGCTTCGCGACGGCCTTTTTCGCGGGGGCCCTCTTCGCGACAACTTTCTTCGCCGGAGCCTTCTTCGCGACGACCTTTTTTGCGGGGGCCTTCTTCGCGACAACTTTCTTCGCCGGAGCCGTTTTGGCTGGGGTTCTCTTCACTACGGGGGCCTTCTTTACGGGGGGTTTTGTGAGTGGGGATTTTCGTGAAGGTGCCTTTTTCAAAGACACCTTCCTGATGCCAGATCGATTCGCCGAGGTCGGCCTCTTCTTGGGAACAACGCTCCTTGATGGAGCCTTTTTCACCGGTGTCTTCTTTGCCAGAACCTTCTTCACCGCGGCCTTCTTTACCGGAGACCGTTTGGCTTGGGACTTTGACTTTGCCGATACTGACTTTGGTGCGCTAACCATCGTGATTCGCATCTCCTCGTCTAAAGAAGCAGCGCTGAGGTTAGCGGATCATACGGTCATGCGTGCTACGCCCCAAAAGCGAATGCTGCTAGCGCTGTGGCTGGATGCGACCCTGATTGAAAGCCGGTCCAGGAGGGGTTTTTGCGGTCACCTTTTCGAGCTGAGCGCGAACGTGTTCCAGAATCACCTCTTCGACACGAACCCGCTTCTCTCGACTCTTGTGACCTGCGATGATGCTCACCGCGGAGCGCGGGACATCAAACAGATCGGCAATGAGAACCTCAGCAGCAAGGTTGGCGCGGCCATCCGCGGGTGGTGGCGCGACTCGCACATGCAGTGCATTCTGGCGGCGACCAACGACTGTCGATCGTCCCGCGCCGGGCTGGACATAGAGCCCGAGAACGATCGTCGCGCGCACTGGGTCGCTGGAACCCGACGGGGTTTTGTCGTCGTCAATGATGTGAAACAGGTCATCAGTCATGTGCGCCTACTGTAGAGCCATGGATGAGCCCTCAAGGGGCCACCGTTATCCAACGGTCGCCGCAACCCCCTCGCAGCCCAACTATCCCGAAATGGAACTTTCCATCCTCGAGCTCTGGCAGCGCGAGCGGACCTTTGAACGCTCTGTCGAACAGCGCAGAGGCAATGAGGAGTACGTCTTCTACGACGGTCCACCGTTTGCAAATGGCCTCCCTCACTACGGGCACCTGCTGACGGGCTTTGTCAAAGATGCACTGCCGCGTTTCATGACGATGCGCGGAAAGCTTGTCGAGCGACGGTTCGGCTGGGACTGCCATGGCCTTCCGGCTGAGACCGAAGCAGAAAGAGAGCTCGGCGTCTCTGGTCGTGGCCAGATCACCGAATTCGGCATTGATAAGTTCAATGACTATTGCAAGACCTCCGTGCTCCGCTATGCAAAGGCATGGGAGCGCTACGTCACCCGACAGGCACGATGGGTTGACTTTGAACATGGCTACAAGACGCTCGACATCACCTACATGGAGAGCGTGATGTGGGCCTTTGCCGAGCTCTATCGCAAAGGCCTCGTCTATGAGGGCTATCGCGTACTTCCCTATTGCTGGGAGTGCGAGACACCGCTTTCGAACTTCGAGACCCGCCAGGACGATGCATATCGCGATCGCATCGATCCGTCGGTTACGGTTGCCTTTGAACTGCTTGGAGATGACTCTGCGACCTCAGCCATCGAGGGTCCGCTCAAGGCGCTCGTGTGGACCACCACGCCATGGACACTGCCATCGAATCTTGCACTCGCTGTCGGTCCAGCACTTGAGTACTCGATCCTTGCACTCGGTGGCTCGAACTATCTCATCGCAACAGAGAGACTTGCAGATTTTGCAGAGCAGCTCGAAGGCGGCGTTGTTGTCGGAACCATCTCCGGCGCGCAGATTGTTGGACGTCATTATCGCCCGCTGTTTGATTACTTCTCTGATCACGAGAATGCGTTTGTTGTCCTCTCTGGAGACTTTGTCACCACCGATGAGGGAACCGGCATTGTCCACATGGCCCCAGGATTTGGAGAGGACGACCAGAGAGTCTGCGAGGCCGCTGGCATCTCAGTCGTCTGTCCCGTCAATGACCAGGGGGCCTTTGACGAGCGGGTTCCCGATTTCGCGGGTCTCCAGGTCTTTGTCGCGAACGCCGAGATCATCAAGGCACTTGAGACAAAGCATGCGCTGATCGCCACCGAGACCTACACACATAGCTATCCACACTGCTGGCGAACTGACACCCCGCTCATCTATCGAGCGGTGAGTTCTTTCTTTGTCGAGGTAACCAAGGTCAAGGACAGGATGATCGAGCTCAACCAGCAGATCAACTGGGTTCCTGAACACGTGCGCGACGGCGCCTTCGGCAAGTGGCTCGAGGGGGCGCGTGACTGGTCGATCTCGCGCAATCGCTTCTGGGGAGCACCGATCCCGGTGTGGAAGAGTGACAACCCCGCCTATCCGCGAGTCGATGTCTACGCGAGTCTCGACGAGATCGAACGCGACTTCGGTGTGCGCCCAACAGATCTGCACCGCCCAACCATCGATCTGCTAACGCGTCCAAATCCCGATGACCCGAGCGGAGAGTCAATGATGGTCCGCGTCACGGACGTGCTCGACTGCTGGTTCGAATCTGGCTCGATGCCCTTCGCGCAGATGCACTATCCATTCGAGAACGCGGAACGATTTGAATCGCACCTCCCTGCTGATTTCATCTGTGAATATATCGGCCAGACAAGAGGCTGGTTCTACACCCTGCACGTCCTTGCCACGGCGCTCTTTGACCGACCTGCATTTGCAAACGTCCTTGCACACGGAGTCGTGCTTGGGAGCGACGCCCGCAAACTCTCCAAACGTCTGAGGAACTATCTCGACCCTGAGGAGTTCTTTGCCAAAGAGGGCGCCGACACGATGCGCTGGTATCTGCTCTCTTCGGCCGTGTTGCGGGGAAACGATGTCGTCATTGAAGAGCACGCGATGACCGAACCGATCCGCCAGGTGCTCAATCCGATCTTCAACAGTTGGAACTTCCTGAGTCTCTATGGCAAGACCGACGACTGCGTCGGTTCAGTACGTCACGATCAAGAGGGTGTGCTCGATCGATACATCCTCGCCAAATGTGCAGAGGTCGTCGGTGACGTTACCGACGCGCTCGAGGGCTATGACCTTGCACGCGCAACGTTGTCGATCTCCTCGTTCCTTGATGCGCTGACCAACTGGTATGTCCGTAGAAGCCGTGAACGGTTTTGGCGACCATTTGGAATCGATGCGACAAGCGATCAGGACAAGCGAGATGCCTATGACACCCTGCACACGGTTCTCGAGGTGCTCTGTCGCACGGCAGCGCCGTTTCTGCCGTTTCTCACCGAGCACGTCTATCGAGGGCTGACTGGTCGAGACAGCGTGCATCTTGAAAGCTGGCCCGATCGCAACGAACTCAGGGCCGACAGAGATCTCGTCGCAGCAATGGACCTCGTCAGAGCGGTCTGTTCGGCTGGGCATTCGATACGAAAAGCCCAGGGATTAAGAGCACGCCTTCCGCTTGCATCGATCACCTTCGCGGGCACAAATGCTCCGCTCCTCGAACCTTTTCGCGACCTCATCACCGAAGAGCTCAATGTCAAAAAGGTGCTCCTGCAAAGAGATGCTCTTGCGCTGTCGACGACGAAACTGACGCTCGTTCCCTCTGTTCTTGGGCCAAGGGTCGGAGAGTCGATGCAAAAGATCATGGCCGCCTATCGCAAGGGCGACTTTGTCATCTCAAAAAACCAAGAGGTGACCGTCGGGAGTGAGAGGCTGCTTGAGGGTGAATACGCGCTCAAACTCGCCCCGGCGAATGAGGCAACCTCGCGGATCCTCGACGGAGAGTCAGGCGTAGTCGTCATCGACAATGTGCTCAATGACGAGCTCGAACGAGAGGGTCTTGCGAGAGACATCGTTCGTCTCGTGCAACAGAACCGAAAGGACTCTGGCCTCAATGTCGCGGACCGCATCGCGCTGACGATTACAGCAACCAGCGGCCTCGTCGGGGTGATCGAAATCTGGAGAGAAGAGATCTGCCAGCAGACGCTCGCGACCGAACTCTCTTACTTCCACCTTGAGGGCGTCGGAGAACACCGTCTTAGCGATGGTTCAACGCTAAATATCTCCATCACGCGCAACCCATAGGGTCGTGTTCTGAGCCTACCTACGGGCGACGATTGAATCCGAAGGGATCTGTGTCGCTTTGTCCATCCTCTTCATCGAGGCTATCGCTCTGTGCCCAGCGCTTCCAAAGCTCCTCGTCAGGATCACCCTCTGATGGCATCGTCGTCGGCGTGATGATCGGAACCGGCTCGGTAAAGATGAGCGGGTCCTCGATAGCACCGACAACATCGTCATCGAGTTCATCGTCGAGCTCGTCCTCTCCCTCTGACTCATCTTCCTGGATGCCAAAGTACAGTCCCTCCGGTTCGCGTTCAGCTACGTGTACCGGAGCAACCGATGGAGGTGTCGCGGCAAGCTTGGTCACCTCCTGGGAGACGACAAGGTTGTCAACGACATAACGCAGCACCGTCTGCAAAGAGTCCGAGATCCGCCCGCGCTCTTCAGAGACGAGTGAGCCAAGCGTGCGCACATCGTTCTCGAGCTGTTCGCGCTGGGCGAGCTGAGCATTGACGCGCGTGGAAAAGTCCTCGTCGGCCTCCTGACGGATTCGCCGTGCGTTATCACTCGCCTGGGCAACGAGATCGTGTGCCTCGCGACGCGCTGATTCGATAATCGCTGATGCCTCTTCATTGGCCTCTCTGACCGCGAGATCAGCAGTGCGCTGGGCGAGAACGAGTGTGCGACGGATCGCGTCATCATCAAAACCCTGTTCAGCTTTTTGTTCAGATTCTGGATGGGCCTCGCGCGCCTCCTGTGCAGGTGCGACGCGTGCCGCCTGCTGGGTGAGGCGCTGATGGAGTTCATCGACAGCAACTGCTACCTCTTCTAAGAACTCATCAACCTCATCGGTGTCATAGCCGCGCAGGCGGTCGCGAAACTCGACCTCGCGAAGTACCTTCCCAGTTATTTCCATGCCGTCATGCTATCCGCAAAGGTGTTTCGGGCACGGAGATACAACGAAGTTGTAACGGAGCCTGAGCCAGAGAATCCTCCCGGGGAGATGTGGTGGTTAGAGCCGGTTCGCGATCAGCGAGAGAACGAGGACCAGAATCATCGGCGAGAGGTCAATCCCCATTCCGCCAAAGCGCAGAGGCGGGATAAGCCTCCTCAGCGGATTGAGTATCGGATCGGTGATCTGGCTCAGCACCCGGACAACTTTGGCAAAGTTGGACCACGGACTGACGGGAATCCAGGTAGAGAGGATCCTCACCACGATAATGATGACGTACAGGTGGAGAAGCGTTGCCAAAATAGAGAGAAACACCTCAACACCTTTCCATATTCATTGAATCCAAGGGACCGGCCGGACCGACCGGTCCCTCAAGGATTAAAGACCGTTGAATCCACGGTCTTGCAGGCGGGTACGTTCGTCATTCGAGATCGTTACATTGCTCGGAGAGAGCAGGAAGACCTGTTCGGTCACCCGCTCAAGCTTGCCGTCAACGCCCATGGTGAGTCCTGCACAGAAGTCC
>DATLTI010000193.1:0-4587 GCA_035533675.1 Acidimicrobiales bacterium
GATTACAGGGAAATTCAGGGTAAACGCAACTTCTAAAATTCCCTGAAAAGTCGTTTGATGGGTTCATGACATCAAGTCGGCTTTTTCGAGGAGGGGACAGAGGCAACTCGCGAGTCGCGACCTTCGTTCTCATCTCAGTCGTCCTGACATCTCTCTCCAGTTGGCTTCCGCTGCCCGACGGTTTGATCGGAAGCCAAGCCAACGCCCAGGTGGCTAAAGCACAGATCAATAGCTTGAACGTGATGTCGGTTGTCTCTCGGCCGGGAACCACCTCTGAGGTTGGTCGCCCAATGGCAACGCGTGCAGCATCGACTCGCAGCGAGAAGGCCAGAGCACATCTTGTCGGCGTGGTTCCCTCTCCGAGTTTTCTCTCCTCGTGCACAGCATCGTGGCACTCGCCAGCGTGTGTTCTGAACGAGATCAGCGCAATCG
Source organism: Acidimicrobiales bacterium (assembly GCA_035533675.1). GTDB lineage: Bacteria > Actinomycetota > Acidimicrobiia > Acidimicrobiales > Bog-793 > CAIVND01. The sequence continues at coordinate 433 of DATLTI010000193.1, forward strand.
ACAGTGCACGCTCCGCGGAGCAAGTTTCCTCGACAAGGATCAATCCTGCTCAATTTGCCAAGCTCACCCCCGCCGAGCAGGTCTTTGCCTCGACGAATATCGAACGCGTTGCGAGAGGCCTCCAGCCTGTTGAAGCGATGACCTCACAGCTCAATGTCGTTGCTGACCTTGGCGCCAAGAGATCCGTGGATCCGACATTGAATGGGTGGACGCTCAACGGGGGTAACGCGGTTCTTGCGTGGGTGAGCAACTGGGCCGGAGGATTGAATGCGCTCGAAGCAGACTATTTCTGGATGTACTACGACGGCGTCGGGCTGAACATTGATTGTCCGAACGCGCAGGCTCAGGGTTGTTGGGGACATCGTGCGAATGTCCTGTTGCCGGACCCGACAGTGAGCGCGTGCCATGGACAACAACCCGTACTCGTTATGGGTACCGCCGTTGCGAAGCACGGTTATCACGGTTCGACCGGAATTGCAGAGATCATTGTCGAAAGCTGCGGCGGTCTCCCTGCAGGATCCATGGTTACCTGGAACAGCATCAGGAGTCGCATTGCATAGATCGTCGCAGTTGGTCCTTGCCTTCGACGAGCATTGGCTACCGATCCCGCGTCACGAACGGCTCTGCTCCTCGGGACATCCCCGTTGCCGGATAACTGGCGAACTTGGGTAGGATTACAAGACAGCTGGTTGTAGCGCGATTTCATCGACGAATGCCAGCGGAACGCTGGTACCAGCCGTGGGGGCAGAAAGTATCAAGGTTGTCATTATCGATCCACACTCGATGGTGGCCGAAGGATTCGCTGCTTTGATCAATGCGATGCCCGATCTTGACGCCCTTGGTATAGCGACCACGGTGGAAACCGGGTTGGCACTACTCGGTCGAGTTCCGCCCGATGTCGTTATTCTCGATCTGAGTTTTCCGACGGGATCGAGTGAAGGCACGGCGGAGATCATAAGGAGCCGTTGGCCTGAGACGGCGATCATCATGCTCACGGGTGACGATCCCGGCGACTCGTTGCGCCACGCGATCGAAATTGGTTGTCTCGGCTTTCTTGTCAAAGAGCTCTCAGCTGCCTCACTCATTCGAGCGATTCGAGAGGTTCATCGGGGTGAGATGGTGATCCACCCTCCACTTCTCCGTGAGGCCTTGAAGAATTACGTGATTGATCGGCCGAGTCGATTCGCGCTGACCGTTCGGGAACTTGAAGTATTGAAATTGTTGGGGAGTGGTACGTCATCTGACACGATTGCGACCGATCTCTATCTGTCTCGAAACACCGTTAGAAATCACGTTGGAAACATCCTCACAAAAATGGGTGCCCATTCCAAGCTCGAGGCGGTCGCCATGGCCCTGCACGAACAATTGATTTCCGCCCCTTAGGAGAAGAATGCCTAAAACGTTCCCAATGCATGATCGTTTGCTTCTGGCATTTCACCAAGCCGAGGAGGTCTATGACTCCGCCCTTGCTGGTCATACTCATCGTGTCTCGGATATTGCCACCCGCATTGGCAAGAGACTGGGAATGTCGAGTGCTGAACTTAAGGATCTCTCATGGATAGCAACCTTGCACGACATCGGAAAGCTTGGTGTGGCGCAGGAAATCATCCAAAAAACGGGATCCCTGACTGAGGTTGAGTGGATCGAGATGCGCCAACATCCGCTGATCGGTGAGGCGATCATCCTGGCGATCTCTCCCGCGTTTGAGGAAATTGGGAGAGGAGTCAGGGGACATCATGAACGTTGGGATGGACTCGGGTATCCAGACGCGATCGGCGGAGACCAGATCCCTCTCATGAGTCGGGTGGTTGCAATTTCTGACTCATACGATGCTCTCAGGACCGTCCGCACATATCGAAGTGGCGTCTCTACAGATGAGGAGGCATTACGTTCGATTGTCCTGGGTGCAGATAGCCACTATGACGCGTCTCTCGTTGAGGTATTTGGAAGAGTCGTCACAGATGATTCTGATTGATCGTTGATGCTTTTAGTTCAGATAGATCCAACGAGCCTTCGCATCGTCTCCGATCGCTGGGTAGGGGTCATTTGCTCCCATGACTGAATCGCCCAGTTGGAGCTGTGCTCCGTGAATCAGCGGTCGCTTCCTTATAACTCATGTCCGCCGCAGGAACCCAAACGATTTGGACTTCTTTTCCGACTGGCAACGCATCGCCAACGACGCGGTCGCTAACGGTGCGCCCGAGGTGACCCAACACGCGCGCGCAAATGAACGACCGGAGTTCGAAAGCAGTGCCGTCACGCGGGGCACGCTGGTACATATTGTGAGCACCGAAAATCGCGCAACATCAAAATGCATCGTGCGCATATCGACGGATCTGAGACCGAAACCGCAATCACGCGAAAGGTTGACATTTCACTGCCCACTTCCGGTTCGAGACCTGTTTGCTAATCACTTGGTAAACAGCCGGCCGATACGTAGCAAGAGACAGTGGATGCAACAGACAGCACGGATCGTCTACCTGCGGGTAAGTGTTTCAGCAATACGGGCTGGACGGCTCCGGCGAGCTTGAGGGACTCCGTGTGTCCGTAGCGTATACAGCGATTCGAGCAAGATTCCCTGCCGGCGCAGTGGGTCTCAGCAGCTGTATCTGTCCTCAGCGGTGGGCCTACAATCTTTGAATTAGCCACATAATCATTGTATGAAATCGATTAGATTCTGTCATATGAAACGACGAACGGTCTCCCTTTCTGACGATACAGCTGCAGCTCTCGACCGTATAGCGAAGGAACACGCAACGACTGTCTCTGGTGTGATTGAGGCGGCTGGAGTCGTACTCGCCGCGGCTGGAAATGATGCCAAGCCCATTTTCGCGCGCATCGCTCCAGATCGCCGAGGTGGACGCCGCAAAGGGGCGGGTCGACCGAGCGGAACGAAAAAGAAATCGTGAGACAATCAGTATTCAGTCCCGAGAACAAGACTTTCGTAGGTTGCTCATGGTTGTAGAGGCGGGAGAGACAAACACCAGCTCGGTGTACGACGAGTGGCGTTCGGCCCGTCGGCTCGCGCTCGTTCGCGATGAACACCATTGCCAAAACCCTGATTGCAAAGAGCCGTTTGTTGTTCGCGCCGAGCTCGATGTCCACCACCGGATGCCGCGATCGATAAAGGTTGACCACAGTCCTGCAAACCTCATCACCCTCTGTGATGCATGCCATGCGCGATTGCACCTAAATCTTCAGGTCGGTTTGTCACGTCGACTCATCCAACGATGGTCAGTACGACTCGCGCGGCTCCTTGACTTTCACGGGGAATTGCCGAAAACCAACCTTGATCTCGGTCCTGTACTTCATGTCCTCGGAAAGACGAAGTTTCGAGATGGCCAGCTGCCGGTGATACTCGCGATCTTGGCGGGCAAGAACGTTCTTGCGGTCCGACCGACCGGGAGTGGTAAGTCACTATGTTTCCAGGTCCCAATATTGATGAGTCCTGGTACTGGGCTCATCATCGAGCCTCTGAAGGCGCTCATGAAAGACCAAGTCCAGGGTCTCCATGCGCTGCAGCTTCCCGCAACGTTTATTTCCTCAGACGTTCCTCATGGAGAACGAAGTCAACGCTATGACCTCCTCGAGGATGGAACCTGGAAGTTCGTCTACATGGCTCCTGAGCGCTTCGATCGCACGGTGACTCGCGATGCCAAAGAATACGAACGATTGATGAATTTTCGGCCGAACTATTTGGTCATTGACGAGGCGCATACAGTTTCGCAGTACGGCGATGGATTTCGCCCAATCTATGCAGACCTTGCGGCGGTTCGAAGGCAGGTCGGGTCGCCCCCGGTGCTCGCCTTTACTGCGACGGCAAGTCCGGAAATGCAACGGAGCATCTGTGAATCGCTTGGTATTCCTGATGCCGAGGTGATCGTTGAAAATCCTGACCGGTCGAATATTTCACTGATCCGCCTAGCGCTCACGAAGGACGATCCAAAGCGTATTGAAATCATTGATCATCTTCTTCAAAAACTTCGGTCCGGGCGTGCGATCATTTTTGTGCCAACGGTCAAAGAGGGGGAGAGGCTTCAAACAGCCTTGCGATCACGCGGTGTCGACCTCGAATTCTTTCACTCGAAGGCTCGAGACCCAGCCTGGCGCGACAACGTGCAGGGGCGCTTCGATGGCCGGATCGAACCAGCCATC